>JBJSYX010000272.1:0-2460 GCA_046090005.1 Methylomonas sp.
TTCATGTAAGCCTTTTTCTAATTGTCTGACTAGATGTTCGCGTTGCGCCAATGTTTGGTTAAGTTCCAAATGAGCAGCGGCAATTTCCGGCGCATCGTAAGTACTATGACCAAAAGGAATCACCACGCCCACCCCAGCACTTTGCGTATCCGATAAACCGTATTGATCGCGACTAGTTTTACCGCCAACATTAATTTTGGGTTGATTGATAGTGTCGGTGGTTTTTGCCCATTCAATCCCCGCTTGTTTGCGCGCGATTAGGGCGTTTATGGCTTCTAATTGTGGGTGATTGTTTTCAATCTTTGTCATCGAGCTAAGCTGTTCTTGATACTGCGCTGGCATTCGAGTGGTTTGGGTGAGTGTCGCGTAGTTTTTGCGGCTGTGCATCAACTCGGCTTCAGCTTGAGTCAGTAAAGAACGGTTTTGCAAATGCTCACCTTCAGCCAGTAACAAATCGGCTCTAGCCAAATCCCCCAGCTCAACGCGGCGTTTTACTTTCTCTAGCAATTGCGCCGAAATATCGACGCTATATTTCGCTTGTTGCCAGCGAATATCCGCCAATGCCATTTCCCACAAAGCTTCGCGGACTAAATGCGCCACTTCCAGCCTAACCACATTGGATTGTTTTTGTGCAGACAACTGTGATTGTTCGGCGACGTTTTGCGCTGCTGAGCGTTGCCCCCAATTCCAAACCGTCATTTCCAATTTTGCCGAGGCTTCTCGTGTACCTTGATCGTTGGCGATTTGGTCGGTGTTGTAATCTAAAGACAAGGCGGTGGAACCAGCAAACCAGCTATCGCCTCGGGTTTGCCAGGCTTCGGCCTGTTGCGCCAAGGCTTCATTAATTAATCGGTCTGGATATTTTTCCAAAGTTTGCTCAACCAATTGCGGCAAGGTAAGGCTTTTATCAACTTCAATCGGATCAAGATGCTCCATAGTCAACGAACTATCGGCAAAACAAGGCAAAGCAATCAACAGGCTGATTAACAGACTGTATTGAATATGACGTAAATAAGTCATATCAAACTCCAAAACAAAAATTAAAAATCGGATAAGGCTTGAACAGCAAGCAAATAGATACCACGCCAGTCGTTGGCGAGATTGTTTAAAGCGGTGGGGCGCGGGAAGGGTTGTGGCTAATGAAAGGGCTGGGGACAAATGCCAATGGTGGTGGCGAGAAGTTAATTGTGTCGGCTTGGCGACTGATCGCAAAGCTGCTGATTTGGCTATGTAAATAAAACGCGGTAATACTGTCGTTGTCGGATGCTTGCTGTTTTATTGCTGAATCAATATCAACAATAACGCTATCAGCATGACTATCATGGCTGGCAGAAACCAGTGCGACTTGGTTAGCAACATGGTTAAATGATTCAAACTCGTGGATATGCAAGCCGCTTTGTAAAGCATTGCCACCAGTATGGGCGTGCACCAACGGTGCCGCACATTGCAACAAAACTAACAATACAACTAAAAATTGACGCAACAATGCAACCATTTATGTTTTTGAAAGGTCTATAAATATGTCTCTAAGTAAACAGACGACTGTTGTATAGCCAACAGCGAAAGGCTATTCTACTTGAAAAACCAACAATGTAACCCGAATATAGCTAATACACATCACAACAGGCACAGAAATTCCATGAACAAGAAAATCAATCTTCTGACAACTGCTTTAATTGGCTTGGCCTTAGTGCTAAGTGGCGTTAATGAAGCACACGCTAAACGAATGGGCGGTGGTAGTTCATTCGGTAGCAGACCGAGCTACAGTGCGCCTTACCAACGCTCTGTTTCTCCATCGCCAAGCCCTAACCCTAGTGCAGCACCAAGCAGCCAACCTAGCCACTCACCTGCCGCAGCGCAAAACCAAACTGCTCGCCAAGGTTGGGCCAATCGTGGTGGTTTTATGGGCATGTTAGGCGGCTTAGCTTTAGGTGGCTTATTAGGCTCCTTATTCTTCGGTGGTGCTTTTGAAGGCATCAACTTTATGGATATGTTGTTATTTGCTGGCATCGCCTTTGTTTTATATCGTCTGTTTGCTGCCAAAGCCAGTCAGACACAAGCGCAACCACTCGGTAACGCTTATGGCCGTACTAGCCACACTGCCGACACTCAAAATCAATATAACGCTGGCGCAGCTAATCCAGCGGGCTTTGAAACCGATGTCATGTTTGGCAAAGGTAAAACAGCACCAGCGGTCAGCTTGCCAGTCGGTTTTGACCAAGCCAGCTTTATATCAGGCGCTGAAAATGCCTTCCGTTATTTACAAGCCGCTTGGGATAAAGGCGATTTAGCCAGTATCCGAGGCTTAACGACTGACAAAGTATTTGCCGAAATCCAAGATCAACTTCGCACGTCAAACGGCAACAATAAAACTGAAGTGTTAAAACTGCAATCTGAGTTATTGGAAGCCCGCGAAGTCGGTAACGATTTAGAAGCAACTGTATTATTTGATAGCTTAAT
>JBJSYX010000273.1:0-4148 GCA_046090005.1 Methylomonas sp.
AACTAACCGCGCCGATGTATTGGATAAGGCTTTATTAAGACCGGGCCGTTTTGATCGCCAAGTCCAAGTTGGCTTGCCAGACATCAAAGGCCGTGAGCAAATCCTGAAAGTTCATGCTGACAAAGTACCGCTGGCTGATGATGTCAACATCAACGACTTGGCACGCGGCACACCCGGTTTTTCAGGTGCTGAATTGGCTAACCTGATTAACGAAGGCGCTTTGTTCGCTGCGCGTAACAAGCAAACCGTTGTCACCATGAATAACTTGGATAAAGCTCGCGACAAAATGATTATGGGTGCGGAAAAACGCACGATGGTAATGAGCCGCGATGACCTGTTAATGACTGCTTACCACGAAGCCGGTCACGCGATTGTTGGGCGCATCGTCCCTGAACATGATCCGGTCTACAAAGTCAGCATCATGCCAAGAGGCGGCGCTTTAGGTATCACCATGTTCTTGCCGGATCGCGACCAATACAGCGCCAGCAAAGACAAATTGGAAAGCCAAATTGCCAGCTTGTTTGGTGGCCGAGTGGCGGAAGAGATGATTTACGGTAAAAACAAAGTCACTACCGGTGCTTCAAACGATATTCAAAGAGCGACCCAATTGGCTCGCAACATGATTACCAAATGGGGCTTTTCAGAACGCTTAGGGCCGATGGATTACGGCGATAGCGAGGGTGGTTATTTTGGCTCACAAGCTAAACCAATGTCTGAGCAAATGGCGCAAATCATTGACGAAGAAATCCGTAAATTGATTGACGCTAATTACCAACGTGCAAAAGATATTTTGACTGAAAATATCGAAATCATGCACAACATGGCCCACGCTTTATTGGATTGGGAAACCATTGATAAGTACCAAATTGATGAGTTGATGGCGGGTAAAAAATTGGCTCCACCAGAGCCAGCGCCAGAAATCACCAGCTACGAAGAAACCGCTGAAATTAGCAACACCGAGGACGATCAACCGTATGGACAATCAGGACAGTTAGCGATGTCTTGAGCTTAGGCCACATTTGAGGCTGTTGAACCTCTCAGCCTCATCCCGAATTTCCTCCTCTATGCGCCCTTCTAAATCTGTACTCTTGAAGGGCGTCTTTTTGACTAGGCGGTTTTATTATGAATAACAGCATCGTCTCTGACAAAAGTGTCAGTTTTTTACGTTTGATTCTGGCAGTTAACTTTAATGCTGCCGTGATTTTCATGCTGATTGTCAGCGTGTTAACAGCGATGGGTAATCAGCTATTTTTTGACGATTACGGCGATTTATACGGCCCAATGGATAACAATTTACGGTTAATGCTGATTTATTTGTGCGTTACCGAACTGGGTGTTTACAGCTTTTGCCGCTACAGTGATAACTACCGCGCCATGATGGTGATGGGTCTGTTTTTATTACTGCTGATTATTTCCATCGAATTTTACGGCGTGATTAACGAAGTGGCAGTCGATGAAAATTATCGTTGGTTTTTTCTGTATTTAGGCTTATCGCATTTAGCGTATGGCGCATTGCCCAACGTCAACAAGGTCTAAATCATGACAACAAAAAATATTCTCATCACTGGTGGTACCGGCTTTTTAGGTAGCGCCTTAATTGCGGATTGGTTAACTCAAGGCCATCAAATTACTGTCATTAGCCGCGACCCGCTCGCGGCTATGCAACAACTCGGCGATCAAATCAATGCCGTGAGCAGTTTTAATCTGCTATCGACCAGCGCCCAATTTGACGTGATTGTTAATTTAGCCGGTGCGCCGCTGTTTAGCAGTCGTTGGAGCGAGGCGCGTAAACAGCAAATTCGTGACAGCCGAATTGGCTTGACTCAGCAATTAGTCCGCTTTATTGCCAATTTGCAGCACAAACCCGAACTACTAATTAGCGGCTCGGCGATTGGTATTTACGGCGACCAAGGCGATACGGTTTTAACTGAACAAAGCCCTAGCAAAGCCGATTTTGGTCAGCAACTGTGCAGCGATTGGGAACAAGCCGCCTTACAAGCAGAAAGCTTAGGCGTCAGAGTGTGTTTAATTCGCACTGGCTTGGTTTTAGGTAACAAGGGCGGCTTATTACAACGGATGTTACCGGCCTTTAAACTCGGCTTGGGTGGTTGTTTAGGCAATGGTCAGCAATGGATGTCTTGGATACATTTGAGCGATTGGTTAGCCATCGTTAACACCTTAATCGACCATCCCGAACTGAGCGGCGCATTTAACGCGACGGCACCTAACCCCGTCACCAATCAAAGTTTTAGCCAACAACTCGCCAAACAGTTACACAGACCCGCGTTATTACCCGTGCCCAGTGTTGTTCTAAAACTGCTTTTAGGCGAAATGTCGGAACTGATTTTAGCTAGTCAACGAGTGATGCCTGAACGCTTATTAGCCGCAGGTTTTAAATTTCAATACCCTGATTTAACACCAGCCTTACAGCAACTTCTCAAGCCGCATTAATGAAGCTTTTTGATACCTCGTTATTTCTTTTTCGCCGTGATTTACGTTTAGATGACAACACCGCGCTCAATGCCGCTTTGTCACAATCGAAACAGGTGTTAGCTGCGTTTATCTTTGACCCGCAACAAATCCAGCCCCATCCCTATCAAAGCCAAGCCGGTTTGCAATTCATGTTGCAAGCCTTGGCGGATTTGCAGCAACAATTTGCCGAACACAACGGCAAACTGTATGTATTTCATGGCAAACCGATTGAGATAATTAGCCAGTTAAATGCCGAACATAAACTCGATGCGCTGTTTGTTAATCGCGACTACACGCCCTTCAGCCGCCAACGCGATGTGGACTTATATCAACATTGCCAACAACTGGGCTTAGCGTTTCACAGCCATAACGACCTGTTATTGAATGAACCAGAACAGCTAATCAAAGCCAATGGTTCACCCTATCAAGTGTTTACACCGTTTTATAACCGCGCCAAACAAAACCCGGTCACGTTGCCAATTGCCTTAGCCAATGGTCAATTTTTCACAGCGAGTTCGCAATACGATCAGCCGCTATTACTTGAGCAACTCAAAGCCGCACACAACAACCCTTTTCAAGGCGGCAGACAACAGGCTTTGGCAATTCTCAACAATTTACAGCATTGCCAAAACTACGCCACACAACGCGACTTCCCTGCCCTTGATGCCACCAGCAATCTCTCAGCCCATCTAAAATTTGGTTGCTGTTCGGTGCGGGAAGCGTTTTATGCGGTGTTACACAATTTAGGTAGCGAACATCCATTACTTCGACAATTTTACTGGCGAGATTTTTTCAGCCACATTGCTTTTCATTACCCGCAAGTGTTTGGCCATGCATTTCACAGTCGTTACGATGCGATTCAATGGAGCAAAGACCAAGATCGCTTCTGGGCTTGGGCCAACGGCAAAACCGGTTTTCCAATCGTCGATGCCGGCATGCGGCAGCTAAATCAAACCGGCTGTATGCACAATCGGTTGCGGATGATTACCGCCTCGTTTTTAGTCAAAGATTTACACATTAGTTGGCGCTGGGGAGAACGCTATTTTGCTCAGAAATTGATTGATTACGATCCTTGTTTAAACAACGGCAATTGGCAATGGGCTGCTTCAACCGGCTGCGATGCCCAACCGTATTTTCGAATTTTTAACCCTTGGCTCCAGCAACAAAAATTTGACCCCGACTGTTTGTACATCAAACGCTGGCTACCGGAATTACAAGGCTTTAGCCCCAAAGCGATTCATAACTGGCAAAATAGCCCGTTAGCTGGCGATTATCCCCCGCCGATAGTCGATCACAGCCAACAAAGCCAAGCCATCAAAGCAATTTTTAAAGCACTCAATCCGTTAGGAACCGATTAATGCGATTTATCTTAATTTTGATCTGCAGTTTATTGACTGCCTGCACTGGCGTACCCGAAGGCGTGAAAATCGTTGAAGGCTTTGAACTCAATCGTTATTTAGGCACTTGGTACGAAATCGCCCGCTTGGATCATAGTTTTGAGCGTGGCTTAAGCGACATTCGCGCCGAATACAGCCTCAATGCTGACGGCACGGTTAAAGTATTAAATACCGGTTTTGACAGCGAACAAGGCGAACGCCAAACCGCGATTGGCCAAGCGCATTTTGTCGGCAGTGCAGATATTGGTAGCTTAGAAGTTTCATTTTTCGGCCCATTTT
>JBJSYX010000274.1:0-4665 GCA_046090005.1 Methylomonas sp.
CTGAATCGATACGTTCATCCGGAGGAATCTGATTCAACAGCTCCGAAGCGATACATTGGGCGCTCTTGGCCGTTGCCACCTAAATAGACGCCCTGACATTTTAGTGCTTCATCTTCACCCAATACTTTCGGCACTTTGGCCATGAAGTTATCGTGCCATAACTCGGCCATGGCATAAATCCGCCTTACGTAGCTTTCAACATATTGGCACCAATCAACTGCCATCTGTGCCGCTGAGGTTGCGCACCAATCTGCGAACTAATCGGCAATCTAAAAAAGGCTTTTTCGGCATTAATTGCTTGATTTTAAACCTCTTTTATTTGCTTTTTCTGCGTACTAAATTTGAGTTTCCGGTTTCTTCAGGTTTTCACATTTTAAAAATCATCGGTCTGCTAATCGATTAAAAATCTGCGCGAAAAACTGAGCGGAAAAAGGATTGAAATTTCATTTGCCGCATGCATTAAGCCCTTGATAAGTATTGGTTATTATCAGTTATTTTTGAGCGGAATCGCATCCTAATTGCGCGATAAAAAGAGCAGTTGCAATAACAAATTTTTGGCCTCTGGAGGCTTATCCGTCAGAAATCGGCCCAGGCCGTGTAAAAACGTCGACAGAATGAGATGGACCGAAGGTTTGGACGAATTCTGTTGAGCTCAGGCCATTCTAAGCAGCTTGTTTTCTGAACGGGGACTCTACAGGTTTATCGGCTAAATTTGACCAAATTGATGCTCAAAGCCATGGCTAATGGGTAAAAAAAGCAACAATGGCCATCAGGCCACCATTGCCTCCATCAAAGCAACCGTTCCCAGTAAATTCATCACTCTTTTAAGGTTGTATGCCAATACATGCAAACTCATCTCGGTACTGACACGATCGAAGGTTTTGGTCAAAAAGTGGGTTGAACCCATCCAGGCTTTTAGAGTACCAAAGGGGTGCTCCACTGTTTGCCGCCGAATACGCATACTATCTGGCGCTCGATCCAAACGTGCCTGCATGGCTTCAAGGACATCTTCATGTTCCCACCGGGAAACACGCCTTTCATTACCCGGGGTGCACTTTGCCTTCAAATCACACTGTCGACAGGCGGAACTCCAATAACGGTGCAAAGTCATGCCATGCTCGACTCTCGATGAACGCCAAACTAAGGATTGGCCGGCCGGACATTGGTATTCGTTTTTCACAGCATCATATATAAAATCGGCCTTATCAAAACGACCATCGGCTTTGGCACCGGATGTGACGCATTTGGGGACAAACGCTGTAATCCCGGCTTCTTGGCATTTACGAATTTCTTCACCACTAAAGTAACCGCGATCCGCAATGGCACTGAGTTCATCTACACCCATCGCAGCTTTGGCTTGCTCAGCCATGTTGGCTAATTGATTTCGATCATGACCGACGTTGGTCACTTCGTGAGCGACGATCAGGTGGTTTTGGGTATCAACCGCAGTCTGAACATTGTAACCGACCATACCGCTACCGCGACCACTCGTCGCCATGGATCGTGCATCAGGATCGGTGAGAGAGATTTGCTTATCCGGAGTTTTTTCTAATTCGGTTTCGAGGGTATCAAGCTTGGCCATTTGCGCTTTCAACATCGCAATTTTTTCTTGCAGCCGTTGAATTTTGGCTTCGGTAAAATCAGCCTTCTCCTGGCGATCCGCCGTCTCCAGTGCGGATAGATAGCGTTCGATGCTGGCTTCGATTTGTTCGCGGCGGCGTTTGATCTTATTGGTAGTAAAGTTATTGTCACGATTGTTCACCGCTTTGAATTTGCTGCCATCGATGGCAACGGTGGCTTCTGTTAACAAATTCAACTTCCGGCACAGCATGACAAACTGACTACAGACCTTGCGGATAGCTTTGCCGTTATTTTTGCGAAAGTTGGCGATGGTTTTGAAATCGGGTGTCAAACGCTCCAGTAACCAAATCAGCTCCAGATTGCGTTGGCTTTCGCGTTCCAGGCGGCGACTGGATTGAATTCGGTTTAAGTAACCGTAGATGTATAGCTTAAGAAGAATAGCGGGATGATAGGCTGGGCGTCCTGTTTTCATGGGGGAAACCCCATCGAATCCTAATTTGCCCAGATCGAGTTGTTCTACAAATACATCGACCACGCGAACAGGATTATCGTCAGCAACATAATCTTCCAGTTGCTCAGGAAACAGGGTTATCTGACTTCGGTCTGTACTTTGAATGAAGCGTTTCATCTGCACTCCCGGTTGATTGGCCGTGAGCTTATTTTACCAAATCTTGCGTTTTGACACAGCCTGGGTCGAAATCCGCCTTTCATTAGAGTTTGGATTCTAGCTTGTAAATCTCAAAATTGAAATAGTAATAACTTATGATAGACTTTAATTAAACATTGATTAATTTTATCTGGAGACCATGTCAGAACATGCTGAACAAATTATCAAAGTGGCCACTACAGCCACTTATTCGCTTTGCGGCGGTGTATTGATCATCTCAGACTGGTTGCCATTTGTTAATCCTAACTTAGTCGCAGTAGGCATTTTCGTAGCGGCTTTCACCTGTTTAGTTCGTAGCTGTACGACATAGCCATCAAGCAGGCTTCGCGTTTTGGGAAGCGGTACATTGGGTTTTGCTTGCCGTTGGTCGCTGTGTAATAGCCGGAAAATTTTCCTGCTACTTCTTCACCTAATACTTTGGGTACTTTTTTCAAAAAGTCGGAGTGTGCTAATGCCGCTTCCCCTTCTTTTCGATTAGCGTTAATGAAATCAACCAACTCTAGGCTGGTCATGATGGTTACCCCCCAAAAATACCCGCACTCCGAACCCGCTAAAATGGCTAAAATAATTTAGCGGTTTTAGCTGGTGCAGGGTTAGGCGCGTTTTCACAGAAAAACGGGGTTAATTAGTAGCTGTACGACAAGCCATAACTAGCGGCCTGGATAACGCACTCTTTGTCTCTATCATGTAGGTGTCCACTTAGTTATAGGTGGACACCATCTTCTACTCTTTCAGTGATCGATAACAGGCGGGGGTGCAATTCTCCTGTTTGTAATTGATCCCAGGCTGCCAGAACTAGCCGCTGGGTGCGGTATTCGCCGTGTTCTTTCATTTCTTTGTTCTTCAACACACGAGAGGTTTCGCTGGGTGGGGGTAAGCCAACGCCCGACCAGCGTCTGCTTTGGTCAGATTGGCGTGGCCGACTATGGCGTCGATGAGGTTGTATTTGTTCAGGAGATTTCTTTTAGATTATTAAAACTTACAAAAAATATACAAATATTTTGAATAATCAGATAGTTAAAGCCATATCGATTCCTGTTCCAGTGACTTACCATGCCGCTGTGCCAGAAATGCCAATTCCCTGAAGCACTCGTCTGCCAAACCCAGATTATCTAGTTTGGTAAATGCATTTTCAAATTGCGTTCTTGTATTTGCCCAAATTTCTGCGTCACCAAACTCAACCAGTTTGCGCTGCCAATCGGACCTCCAGAAAAATTTTAAAGCAGTCGATTTAGGCAATGTTTCCGCCAGGCGCAGGTAATTACTCAGACCGATGCCGTCATAATCTGGAAACAAAACCAATTGCTGGGAACGAGGTAAAATCGCAAACCATTTGAGCACCCAATCGGAAATTTGGCCAGCATAGTAAATCAGGCATCCGTCAAAATCGAATTCCAGCCAATCGGGGCGGTCGAACAGGGCTTGATTTTCCACCAACAACAATGGGCGGTTGCAAAGCCAAGCTTGATCAGTATTAATCTGTAATACAGCGGCGCCAAATTGATGCGTTAATGTCGCGACGGGTAATGTGTGTTGTCCATTCTGCCAAACTACATCCTCGTCCCAAGCCTTCATCAACAAGTAGTATGTCTCATGCCCTGATCGACCTTTTTTACTGTTCCGATTTACCCCTATGTTGCGGCTTCGGTTGGGCAGGTCTTCGAATAGATCAGACGGATCAATAGGATGCAGTTGCTGGTAATAGTTCTGCAGAGCCGCCCGGTTAAGGATTCGATAGACAGTACTGCGACCTTCACGCATTACTTCAATTTGCCGAGTTCTAAGTGCAAACTCATCCAACTGTTTTCGTACCGGGATCGAAAATTCCGATTGCTTCAATGGCTGTTCACTGTCCAGCAGACGCTTGATGGCCAGTGACAAACTACTCATGCGATAGCCTCTGACAAGGGTTCCAATATCTGCCAATTCAGCCGGCTAATGTAATTTTTGCCATTGACGGTACCAATGGGCACGCAATAGCGAGCCGTGATTTGCGGCTCGGGTGAGGCGAAGATCAGAGCAAAACCGAATTCGGCGGCGGTTTCGATGAGGTTGCGTTGGTTACGTTGATCCAGTGATGCCGCTTCATCCAGGTAACAGGTGGTTTTGATGCGTTTACGTTCGTCCTGCATTTGGTTGAGCATGGCAAGGCCGGTAATTAACTTGGCCATCAGCACGGTACCATTGGAGGCAGCGCTATCCAGCTCATCAAATTCTGCGGGACTTTGATTTTCCTTGCCGATGACGAACACCAGTCGAAATAAATGTTCCACCCGCAAACTACCCAGTTTTTCGCCTTGTTTGATCAATAAATCTTTAGCTTTGTTGAGTGCCTTGTCATCGAGCACGGTGTTGTGATCGAACAAATCAAACGACTGCCCCGACTCGACTTGTTCGGAGGTCGAAATCAGTGTGCG
>JBJSYX010000275.1:0-2456 GCA_046090005.1 Methylomonas sp.
TGAAATACTGGATAATTCAAGTATGGTTTCATGTCAAAACAACGACATTCGCCGCTATTAAAGGTAAGAAGCAATCCATAATCGGCAACGGTTTCAACGGTATTAACAACGATCATTACAAATCTGATTAACCCAGTATAATTTTTCTAATCAACCCACTCCACCACCGCATCCAACGCCTGCCGTGTTTTAGCTCGCGCTGGTTGTTCTTTGCGATAACCAAACGTCACTAAATACGCCACGCCCCATTGCTGTAAATCCAGACCGATTTCATCGGCTAACACTTGCTCAACCGCTTTTTGGGTAAAGCCTTCAATCGGGCAAGAATCAATACCTATCATCGCCGCCGCTGTCATCATATTAGCGAGGGGGATATAGGTTTGTTTGCCCGACCAATCGGTCATTGCACGCTCAGCGCTTAATAAATCAAAATCTTCGCGCTGGAATTGTTCTAAAAATGACGACCGCAAAGCAATAATATCTTCTGGAAATTGCTGCACTTCGCGCATGAAATGTTGAACAAACTCACTGTCATAGCGCATGAAATAGCTTTTTCTCACCAAAGTTACTATCACATGACTAGCGGTAGGCAATTGTTTTTGCCCACCCCAAGTAGATTGCTTTAACTTCTCGCGCAAGGCTGGATTTTGGATGACTAAAAACTTCCACGGCTCAATGCCAAACGAACTGGGCGACAAGCGGGCGGTTTCTAAAATAAAACTAAAATCATCCTCGCTAATTTTGCGTTCTGCATCAAACTCTTTGCAGGCGTGGCGAAATTGATAGGCTTGAAGAATCTCTGGTTTGCTAATCGTCATCGTTTTTACAGGCTGTCGCCTACTTCGCGGTTATAAAAAGGCCATTTTTTAACGTGCAGGTATTTTCTGATGGGGGTTTTAATCACCGATACGCACAAGGCAATCGAGAACAAGCACCAAACCGCTGCATATTCATTAGGATCATCGGTTGTCACGTCAGAAATCCAAGGACCGATTAAATAATGGAAAGCCACAAAACGCCATGAACCGTACATAATTGGTAAGTAAAATGCCGACAAAATGTAAGAAAACGCATGTAAACCCCAAGTATAACCAGGCAACCAGCTGACATTACCTGACATCAAGCCATTCAAAGGCATTTGCCAAGCGATATGCCAATCACCCGATACTGAACAAGTCTGGATACCGCAGAAACCTTCGATACCCGGTACGCAGCTTCCCGCCCATGCAAACGGATACATTTTAATTAACATCGCCAAGGTGCTAATACTGCACAAGGTATAAACCGCGGTTCTGATTTTGAGTTTGACGCTTTCTGGAATGAAGTACATCGCCACCATGTTGACGAAAAACGGCTGGAAGGCGATATGTAAATAGCCTAACAACGTCAGCACTTGATTATGGGGATCGTCACATAAATTGATGTAAACGTAAGTTGCGGCTTGCAACAATTCCATCAAGGCAAAATAGGTTAATGGAATCCATAACTCTTTAGATTCACCTTTATAAGCGACATAAACCGCTGTCGTTAAACCTGCGGCAGCCAACACAGCCGACGCTTCTCCACTCCAACACATTGCAAAACCCCTTTGTTTTAATTATCAAGGTGGCGTAAACCACAAAAAAGCCGTTGATTATCACACAAAATGCTGATTTTTAAGCCTTGTTGTCATGCAATAGTTGCTTGTTATCTTGATAGACTTGAGCTAATTGCCGTTTAATCAAGCGAACGGTGTCTTTTGAAACACCCAACTCGCTTCCCACACGCTCAAACTGATTAATAGCGGTCACCACCTCAATAATCACCTGCTGTGCTTGCGACCAACTAGCAAAATTAGCCTGTCTTGCCAGTTGTTGCATCGCTTTGAGCGAAGGCTGTTTACCAAAACCTGCAAATGCCGTCGCATGTTCGCCATAAGCTGATGGACTAAACGTAACATCATAAAACGGCGCCAATCGCCATTGCCCATCATCATCCTGTAAAAATGCTGAATTTTTACTGTGATCGTCCTGATTAAGCGCAAATAAATTGAACACCGCACGACGAAATTGCGCTTGCCCAGCACTTGGACTTTTACACAATATACTGCTCACCTTAATCAAATCTTCGTAATCTAAGCTAGGCATCCGAAAATCGGCATCTAACAAACCACAGGCACTATGCAAATGCCATCGCCCTTGCTTACCATCCGGCAAAACGAGCGTATCAAAGCGCTGCAAAGCCAACCACTTTGTTGCGCCTGATTGCTTGGGCGCATCAAGTAAACGCCATTTAGATACTTCAATGCCTGCTTGTTGAGCAAGCGTTAGATAAACGGCCTCACATAATCCCTCTTCATGACCTAAGGCGATTTGGCTTGAGGTAAATTTCACTAAATAGGCCGAACTATCAATCACCGCCCGCGTACTACAAAGCGTCTCGTTATCTTGATGAAAATACAATTGTGCTTTCGGCCT
>JBJSYX010000276.1:0-4677 GCA_046090005.1 Methylomonas sp.
TAATAAAGCTTTTAAACCACCTAATTCAGACTTGGAAAAGCTAATTTGAGCATGGTGCAAACTAATAATGCGTTGCGCTATCGACAAGCCCAAACCACTACCTTCGACCGCTGCTGCGGCATCAATGCAACGATAAAAGCGCTGGGTAAGCCGCTGGTAATCATCATCCGCAACACCATTGCCGCTGTCGTCAACACTAATCAGTATTTGCTGTTCCACTTGTCGAGCTTGTAGCAAAACGCGACTGCCGTTCGGTGAATATTTAATCGCGTTATCGACCAAATTCCGCACCAAAATTTGTAATAACTGCGGATTAGCATTGAGCGCTAAATTGGTGGGGACTTGTAATTCAAGATCAATCGATTTGGCATGGGCGACGGCATCCATATCGGCAATCACGGCCACCAAAGCCTCGTTAATATTTAACGCTTGTTTGCCAATGCTGGCGCTGTCATGTTGAACCCGTGACAAGGTCAATAATTGCTGCACCATATGGGTCATTCGCATCACTGCTTGTTGGGCTTTTTGCAGTGCCAATGAACGAACAGCGGGATCGTTAGTTTTCTGCGCCACTTGCATTTGGGTTAATAAGCCTGCTAACGGGGTTTTAAGTTCGTGCGAGGCATCGGAAGTAAAATTGCGCTCGTTGTTAATCGCCTGTTCCAATTGCTGAAACAGGCTATTGATTTGATTAACCACCGGCAATAATTCTTCCGGTAAGCGTTTAGCCGGTAAAGCTTGCAGATTACCAAATTCACGGCGGGCTAATTGGCGTTTTAATTGATTCAATGGCGACAAAGTGCGATTAACAATCAGCCAAATCATCACGCCGAGGATAGGTAAGGCGAACAGAAAGCTAATGCCTTGTTCACTGGCAATACTATTCACCATTTGTTGGCGAATATCATCACGCTGCCCCACATGAATTACATACTCGCCATTTTCACTGCTGATGCTAAACACATGCCATAACTGGCCATCTAATTCGGTTTCACTATAGCCATTGCGGGTGAGTGATAACGCAAATTCAGGCGCACTTTCGGAACGCAACACTACACCTTCTTTTACCGATCGCAGCTGAAAAGCAATTTTGCGTTCGTATTTATGCCCCAAAATCGGCATATCAAATAAATCCGGTGCTTTACGGCCCCATAATTTATTTAAAGAATGCTGTTGCAACATATTCTCGACAAAGGCATGTAATACCCGCGCCGATTGCGCTAGTTCTGCATTAAATAATTCAGCCGTTTCGTTCCGAGTCAGTTTATAGCTGACAAACGCTGTCGCCCCCCAGACTATCAATAGCGAGGACAGTAAAAACAGCAGCAGTTGTTTTTTTAACGAACGTGGCATCAATCGTAGGCGGAATTTCATTTATTGATGATCAATAATGTAGCCAACGCCACGAATGGTACGAATTAAGTTGCTATCAATTTTTTTACGCAAGTGGTGAATATGCACCTCAACCGCATTACTTTCGACTTCCGACCCCCAGGCATATAAACTTTCTTCTAGCTTGGCTCGGGAGATGACTTGGCCAATGTGGTTCATCAAATAATTTAAAACCTCAAATTCTTTCTGGGCGAGGTCGATGAGTTTGTCTTGATAAAACACTTGATGGGCAGCTGGATCAATTTTGACGCCTTTATGCTCCAGCAATGGCGTTGCCCGACCTTCATGGCGGCGCGCTAAAGCCCGCAGCCGAGCGCAGATTTCCGCTAAATCAAACGGTTTGGAAACATAGTCATCCGCGCCGCTATCCAAGCCAGCAACGCGGTCAGTGACACCATCTCTAGCGGTCAACAACAGCACCGGCGTGGTATCTTTACGCTTGCGTAAGGCTTTTAACACGCTAAGACCGTCCATGCGTGGTAGATTGATGTCTAACACAATTAAATCGTAATGATTTAAACGCAAAGCCTCGTCAGCTTGAACACCATCAGTTAGCCAATCTACGGCATAACCGTCCATGCTCAAGCCGGCTTTAAGGCCATCGCCTAAAATTGTGTCATCTTCTACCAGTAATAAACGCATTGCAGATCGTCCGTTTTTTGTTGTAATTAGCGGTGGTTTTAAGTTTTGCGTGAGTGACGCTGTCTTGCAAGGCCGCGTCCAGCTCATAATAATGTAACACTCTTCAACTTTAAGGTAACAGGAGCCGAGTGATGAATACCTTGATTTACTATAGTTTTAGCCTGCTTTTTTTATCGGTCTTAGTGCTTGTAATTGGCATGATTAAACCAAAATGGATTTTAATTTGGGTGGATAACCCTGGCCGTTTACCCATCACGATGATTAGCATGGTGTTGTTTATGATTTTTGCGGTGATGTTTGGCGAAGGCAATAAACAATTAAAACAAGAAAAAGAAAAGCAACAAGCCTCCCAGCAAATTACCAAACCTACCAATGAAGTACCTGATTTGCATTAAAGTAATGCCCATAGTGGAGAGAAAATGAGTCAATACCAACAAGTACGCAACAATCTAATCGACATGCTGGAAGAGCTTGACGAGCGATTGACTAAAATTACCAGTGATGTAAAACACGAGGACCAACCTCTGGAACAAGATTTTGAGGAACAAGCCACCGCGACTGAAAATGACCAAGTACTAGACGCTTTAGGCAATTCAGCGCGGGTTGAAGTGGAAAAAATCAAGCAAGCTATTTCCCGAATCGATGCCGGGACTTATGGCGTTTGTGCTGCCTGTGGTGAATCAATTAATCCGGAACGATTAGCGGCACTTCCGTACGCTAGTCTTTGTATTGCTTGCGCTCAAAAGCCAGCCTAGCCTTCGCTATTCAAAACCGTCCTGCTTAACTATCCTTGCCTGAGTGTTATTTCACTTTAAAGGCAGGGTATTTAAGCAATGGACATCACCCAATTATTAAGTTTCGCCGTCAAAAATCAGGCATCCGATTTACATTTATCAGCTGGCTTGCCGCCGATGATACGGGTTGATGGTGATATTCAAGCAATTAATCAAACGGTGTTGGATTACAAAACCCTGCAAGCGTTGATTGGGCAAATCACCACCGAACAGCAACGCCACGATTATCAACAACAGCTGGAGATTGATTTTTCGTTTGCCTTGCCGGATGTAGCTCGGTTTCGGGTCAATCTGTTTAATCAAAATCGTGGTTCGGCGGCGGTATTTCGAGTAATTCCTTCGCAAGTGAAAAGTTTAGCGGCGCTCAATGCACCGCTATTGTTTGCCAGCTTATGTGAAAAACCACGCGGCCTGATTTTGGTAACTGGCCCCACGGGTTCAGGGAAATCGACCACTTTGGCGGCAATGATTGATTATATTAATCGCCAGCAACAAGCTCACATTCTGACCATTGAAGACCCAATTGAATTTGTTCATCACAGTCAAAAATCCTTACTCAATCAACGCGAAGTACATCGTGATACGCAAAGTTTTAGCCAAGCCCTGCGCTCGGCTTTGCGAGAAGACCCTGATGTAATTTTGGTTGGTGAAATGCGTGATTTAGAAACGATTCGGTTGGCTCTGACTGCTGCCGAAACCGGGCATTTAGTCTTTGCGACCTTACATACTTCGTCGGCTGCAAAAACCATTGATCGGATTGTTGACGTGTTTCCTGCGGCTGAAAAAGACTTGATTCGGGCGATGTTGTCGGAATCTTTGCAAGCGGTGATCTCACAAACTTTATTGAAAAAAGTTGGCGGTGGCCGAGTCGCTGCTCATGAAATTATGCTTGCTACGCCAGCGATTCGTCACTTGATTAGAGAAGGCAAAGTCGCGCAAATGTATTCAGCAATCCAAACCGGCCGCCAACACGGAATGCAAACTTTGGATCAAAGTTTGAAAAGCTTGCTGATTCAAGGCTTGATTGAACCAGCAACCGCATTCGCCAAGGCAGTTAATCCCGATGGCTTCGGTTAAACTATAAGCTTTCGTCAAACTCAGTCGGCTTTTATTCTGTATGTTCAAATTTGTTTCCAACAAACACCGTTTATTACTGTTCACTGTATTACTGTGCGGTTGCGCGAATCAGCCCGAAAAAGCCGATCAAAATTCCAATCGAGTAAAACTGAATCCGCCACCTGCTGCACCACAAGTTATAGATTCGCGAGTGTTTTTGAGTGTTGGCGGCTACAACGCCAGTCAAGTCAGTGGCGATTACGCCAACTATCCGGCCTTGAATCAATTTATTGACAATATGGTGCAAAAACACGGCTTTAACCGTGACTATTTAAACGGCTTATTTTCCAATGCCAAACGTAAACAATGGACGCTGGATTATTTAGCCAAGTCCGACCAACATCTAAAAGGCAAACCCGCACAAGGCGGCTGGAGCAAGTATCGCGCTCAATTTTTAGACGATAAACACATTAATAGTGGCGTGAGTTTCTGGCAGAAATACCAAGCCACTTTGCAACGCGCCAGCCAACAATATGGCGTGCCGGCTGAATACATTTTGGGAATTATGGCGGTAGAAACCACGTTTGGTGGTTTTGTCGGTAATCATCGTGTGCTTGATGCCTTAACCACTTTAAGTTTTGACTATCAGCGCCGAGGCGACTTTTTCCGCAGCGAATTAGAACACTTTTTAATTATGACTCGCAATGAAGGCATTGATCCCGGCAAACCAGTTGGTTCGTTTGCTGGCGCGATGGGCTTGGGGCAATTTATGCCGAGCAGCTTTTTGAAATGG
>JBJSYX010000277.1:0-3811 GCA_046090005.1 Methylomonas sp.
AAAAGCTACAACATGCCAGGCTGGCGGGTAGGTTTTATGTGCGGCAATCCGACTTTGGTGTCGGCATTAACTCGCATTAAATCTTACATGGACTACGGCACTTTTACCCCGATTCAGGTCGCGGCGATTACTGCTTTAGAAGGCCCACAAGACTGCGTTAAAGAAATTTGCGAAATGTATCGGGTGCGTCGCGATGTGTTGTGCGATGGTCTGAATGCGATGGGCTGGAAAGTTGAAAAACCTAAAGCCACCATGTTTGTCTGGGTGCCGATTCCAGAGGCTTATAAAGCGATGGGTTCGATTGAATTCGCTAAAAAATTAATTATCGATGCCAAAGTCGCGGTTTCGCCAGGTATTGGTTTTGGTCAATACGGCGATGACCATATCCGCTTTAGTTTGATTGAAAATGAGCACAGAACGCGGCAGGCGCTTCGTAGCATCCGCAATATGCTCAAGAAAGACAACGTCATTGTATAATCGCCGCCATTTTTGGTTTAGCAGTAGGAGTCAGGTTTGAAGCCGGTAAAAGTAGGTGTTTTAGGATTAGGGACTGTCGGTGGTGGTACCGTCAATGTACTGAAAAGGAATGCCGAGGAAATTGCTCGCCGCGCAGGTCGGCAGATTGTCGTCACTCGTGCCTCCGCGCGTGATTTGAGTCTGCCACGGATTTGCGATACTCAGGATATAGCTTTAACTACCGATCCGTTCGAGATTGTTAACGATCCCGAAATCGAGATTGTGGTTGAGTTGATTGGCGGTTATGACTTAGCAAAACAATTGGTGCTAACCGCGATTGCCAACGGTAAACACGTTGTTACTGCCAATAAAGCCTTGATTGCTCTGCATGGTAACGAGATTTTCGCCGAAGCCAGCAAACAAGGGGTGATGGTGTTGTTTGAAGCGGCAGTGGCTGGCGGTATTCCTATTATCAAAGCGATTCGCGAAGGCCTTAGCGGCAACCGTATCAAATGGTTAGCAGGGATTATCAACGGCACAGGTAACTACATCCTGACCGAAATGCGCGACAAAGGCCGCGATTTTGCTGATGTATTAGCCGAAGCTCAAGCTTTAGGTTATGCCGAAGCCGATCCGACTTTCGATGTTGAAGGCATTGATGCTGGTCACAAATTAACGATTTTGGCGTCGATTGCGTTTGGTATTCCGCTGAATTTTGACAAAGTGTTTACCGAAGGCATTACTAAAATTACTCGTCTGGATGTCGAATACGCCGAGGCTTTAGGCTATCGGATTAAAAACTTAGGTATCGCGCGTCACACTGAACAAGGCATTGAGTTGCGAGTTCATCCAACTTTAATTCCAAGCCGTCGTCTGATTGCCAATGTTGATGGTGTGATGAATGCGGTATTGGTGTGTGGTGATGCCGTCGGTCCGACTTTATATTATGGAGCCGGTGCTGGTGCTGAGCCGACTGCCTCAGCCGTAGTCGCAGATTTGGTCGATGCGGTTCGCGCTATTACCAGTGACCCTGAAAATCGGGTACCGCATTTGGCGTTCCAGGCCGATGCAATTGTCGAATTACCTATTTTGTCAGCTGATGAAATCAAAACCGGTTATTACTTGCGCTTAACCGCAGAAGATAAACCGGGTGTTTTAGCCGATGTCACCCGTATTTTGGCGGCTCATAACATCAGTATCGAAGCCTTGATACAAAAAGAGCCTCTGAAAGATGAGTCATCGGTGTCTATCATCATGTTGACCCAACTAACACTCGAAAAAGAAATGAACGCCGCGATAGCGGAAATCGAAGCGCTGGCAACCGTCAGCGGCAAAGTCGCCCGTATTCGCTTGGAGACATTGGGATAAGGGTAGGTTGGGTTCAGCGATAGCCGCAACCCAACGCGTTGGCCTTCGATTGTTGGGTTCGCTCTAATTGAGCGAACCCAACCTACGGTCTGCGAGAAAAAATTAATCAAGCATGACAGGCGAGGGGAAAATGAGCAAAGTTTCTCGTCGCTCAAGATATGCGTTACCACGCAGCTCGTGGCAACGAGGATTGAATCAAATAACACGATTTATTATTTATAAAACACAACATCATCATGGCTAAACATACACGTTACACCGGTCTGATCGAACACTATCGCGACCGCTTGCCGGTTTCAGAATCCACTCGCTTAATCAGCTTGGGCGAGGGCAACACGCCTTTAATTCAATTGCACAACATCCCAAAATTGATTGGCAAAGACGTCACTATCTACGTCAAATTTGAAGGTCTTAACCCAACTGGCTCGTTTAAAGATCGCGGTATGACGATGGCTGTCACTAAAGCGGTTGAAGCGGGTAGCCAAGCGATTATCTGTGCTTCAACCGGTAATACCTCAGCCGCCGCTGCCGCTTACGCAGTTCGTGCGGGTATCAAAGCCTTTGTTTTAATCCCAGAAGGCAAAATTGCTTTGGGTAAATTGGCGCAAACCTTGATGTACGGCGCACAAATCATCCAAATCAACGGCAACTTTGATGCCGGTATGTCATTGGTTAAACAAGTCGCTGACCATGCGCCGGTGACGATTGTTAACTCGATTAACCCATATCGTTTGGAAGGTCAAAAAACCGCAGCGTTTGAAATTGTTGATGAATTAGGCACCGCGCCTGATTATCACTGTCTACCTGTTGGCAATGCTGGCAACATCACAGCTTACTGGAAAGGTTACAGTGAATATGCGACCGACAGCGCAACGCACAAAGCCGTGACTAACAAACGCCCAGTGATGTGTGGTTATCAAGCGGCTGGTGCAGCGCCGTTTGTACTCGGCAAAATGGTCGATAACCCAGAAACTATCGCTACAGCGATTCGTATCGGTCATCCACAATCATGGGATTTAGCTTGGAAAGTCCAAGATGAATCAAACGGCTGGTTCGATTCACAAACCGACGAGCAAATCTTGGTTGCACAAAAAATGCTGTCACAACACGAAGGGATTTTCTGCGAACCGGCTTCAGCCACTTCACTAGCTGGTGCTTTGCAAGACATCGCGTCTGGCAAAATCCCAGAAGGCAGCACTATCGTTTGTACTTTAACCGGTAACGGTATTAAAGACCCTGATATTGCGATTGCTCAGTGTAAAGACGCGCATCCGGTGACGATTGATGCTTCTTTGGATGCAGTGAAAAGAGCGATTTTGGATAATATGTAAATTTGTTGGGGGATATAATAAGCAGGTAACTATAAGTATTCCGACACAAGAATTTTTCAAATGATTGAATTTATTGAATCCTTGTTCGATTAATGCATGATTACTTTAGTTCGACTACTTACTTATGTGTCGTATTCATTTTTCTATACAGATCTCGCTGTAATTAATGGTTAATTTTTCTGAGGAAAATGGTGTGTCAAAATCAAATTGTCAATCATGCGGAGAGAAGTTAATCGGTCAATTCAAATTCTGTCCCCATTGTGGTGGTGAGTTGCAGAAAAAAGTGAGCTGCCCGGAATGCCAATGTATAAATTATTCCAGCGCTAATTTTTGTCACGAATGTGGTTGTCAACTTTCTAAAAATAAATCTGATCTTGAGTGTGAAACATCTAAGGTTGAATTTGATGATTTACCTAAGAAAGGGGTAACAATAGAGTTCCCATTTTCAAATTCTCAGACGTTTGATTTTGCCTTAGAGTATGCACAAAGTTTTTCGTCCTTTAAGAAATATGGTAAAGGTAAAAATGCAATTTATCGTGTTACTTTTGAACTAGCTGATATGGAGTCTAGTTTGGAGTTAGTTGAGCATTTGAAAGGGTGGAGAAGACGGTCTGTATATATAGATGCACAAAAAATGGATTGGAACTCTGTGTTCT
>JBJSYX010000278.1:0-3522 GCA_046090005.1 Methylomonas sp.
GTACGAATTGGAAATTGCCTTCCAACAAATGCAAGACCAGTTAAAGTCGGGGGAGGAAAGCGCACAGCCTTGGCTAGTGGATAGGTTGTTACGCAATTTATTGATTGATTTAACCGGTAATACCCATCGTGCTGAGTTTTGTATCGATAAATTGTATTCGCCCGATTCTTCAACCGGTCGATTAGGTTTGTTGGAGTTACGAGCTTTTGAAATGCCACCGCATTATCAAATGAGTTTGCTGCAAGCTTTGTTGCTAAGGGCTTTGGTGGCGCGGTTTTGGAAAACACCGTATCAAGGCAAATTGGTGTATTGGGATACTGCGCTGCATGATCGCTTCATGTTGCCGTATTTTATTGAACAAGATATGCGCGATATTGGTCGTGACTTACGCAGTGCTGGTTTTGCCTTTGATGATGCGTGGTTTGCGCCGTTTATTGAATTCCGTTTTCCGCGTTATGGTTCGGTGGTGTATGAAGGTGTTGCGCTGGAGTTACGACAAGCGATTGAACCTTGGCATGTGTTGGGAGAGGAAGTCAGCGGTTCGGGCACAGCGCGATATGTCGATTCATCCGTGGAGCGCTTGCAGGTTAAAGTGACGGGAATGATTGGTAATCGTCACCAAGTGGTTTGTAACGGTCGTTTAGTGCCTTTACATCCAACCGGGGTGCCGGGTGAATATGTTGCAGGGGTGCGTTTTAAAGCTTGGGCACCACCGTCGGCTTTGCATCCAACGATTGGGATTCATGCGCCGTTGGTGTTTGATGTGTTGGATAGCTGGAATGGTCGTTCGATTGGGGGGTGTACTTATCACGTCAGTCATCCTGGTGGACGCAATTACGATACGTTTCCGGTCAATGCCAATGAAGCGGAAGCGCGGCGTCGGGCGAGGTTTTGGGAGCATGGGCATACAGCAGGGGCGGTTCATGTCAATTCCGAGCCGTTGAATCCGAGGTTTCCGATGACTTTGGATTTACGTTGGCAGCCGCAATCTTAATATTTTTCATGTGGCAATTTGCTACAAGTCAATAACAAGCCATTAAAGATAGTTTATTATCCTTAAAACTAGAAAATCTAAAACCGCTTCGTATCAAACCAGTTTGATTGTAGCGGTTCCTCCCCGTCTGCCGCGCCGAGCACCGAAGCTTTTGTTGGGAATAGCCCGTTAGGGTCGCCGCATGGATGCGGCGAGTTGGCAAAGGGGCAGGAAGCCCCTTTTGCCAACCCCCAGTCAACGCTTCGGAGCGCAGGCAATAAGCGGCGGTCGGGTGGCCTTTTCTTTGGTTACTTTCTTTTGGCCATGCAAAAGAAAGTAACTCGCCTGTCGGTGCGAGAACCGACATTTAAATGGCTTCGCAAGGCGAATCTTTTTTATAAATCACTTATAAGTTACTCAACACTTACAAAGTTGGATAACTCAAGTAGTTAGCTTAAATAGTCACCATGCACTCATCTACCTCCAATCCTCGCGAGTTGATTCTCGAAGCGATTAGTCATCTCGATCATGTTTTGCCGGGACAAGCGCCGATTCATGATTTTGTGCATCACAACACTTTGCACGGTTTTCAGCATTTGCCATTCGAACAAGCTTTGGCGGCGTTTACTGAATTAACCGGCATCGATTGTTATTTAAGCGATCAGCAATTTCGCGGCTTTTATCAACAAGGCCGGATTGATGATCAAGATATTGATGCGGCATTGGCGACATTAAAACTCGATCAAACGCCGCTCAAACCACTCAATCTCAGCCAGCAAACCTTGTGTCGGGCGGCATTATTAAATGATGTATCAGCGATTAGCCCAGCGGCTTTGCGTTGGCAGTTACCGCAATTAGCGCCGCAAGCTCAAGCGTTGTGGCAAGCGCTTGTGACTAAGCTTGATTTGAAGCCGACTGACGCCGACTTTGAGCCGATTGAAACCCGTGCTATTGCGCCCGAGCAATATCGCCAACAGCTAGATAGCTTATTTGCTCGCGTCGGTGATGAATTAACTTTGCGCGGTTTGTTACTGGTTTTAAGCGGTAAAGATTGTCTGGAACAAGTGCGGCCACAGCTGATTAGAATTTGCGCTTCAGTATTGGATGAAGGCATGGCAGCGTGGCGCTTACCGCAGCGGCAAACCTTGGGCTTGTATCAAGCTTGGCGGCAATCGGCCGTTTACGATGCTCAAGCCATTTTTCAGGAACTCAGCGATTGGCCAACCATTCGCGCTGCATTGCCCGATGAGCCAGTCGAGGCAATTATCCAACAACTCACCGCCTTAGCGATTCCACAAAGCCGCTGGGCGGCTTATTTACAACGCCTAGCCTTGGAATTACCAGGCTGGTCGGGATTAATCAACTGGCGACAAACCCATCCCGCTTATCAAGCCGATGACAGTACCCAGCCGCAATTAGCCGATTATCTGGCGCTACGGTTGATTTTAGACCGCTTGTATCTGCAAGCACTTTGCCAACAGTTAGGCTTGGGCGAAGCACGGTTTGACAAGCTGTATAGCTACTTTAATCACCATTTGCCGGAATTGGCAATCAGGCAAGCAGCGTTTAGCGGCCAATTGCCGGAATTTCTACAACAAGCCTGCCACAGTTTATTAGCCGATAAACCGATTAACCGCCAAGCCAGTTCTGAATTAGCGCAGCGGATTAGCGGTTGGCAACAGCAACAAGCCAATGCAGGATTAACCGCTCATCAACACGGTTGGCGTTTGCTGCAACTGTGTTTAGCCTTAAATATCCGCGCGGAAGCCTTGCAAAGCATTGAAGTTGCTAGTTTGCTAGACGCTTTGGCAATCATTAATCAATTTAGCCAAGCGCAACGCAGCCAAGTTTGGTTGATGGCTTATGAGCGTCATTATCAGCAAAACCTGTTACAAGCCTTACACGCCAATCACAACCGAGGCCGCTGGGCGCAACGTCAGCAACGCCCTGAAGCGCAGTTGGTGTTTTGTATGGATGATCGTGAAGAAGGCATCCGCCGCCATTTGGAAGAACTCAATCCCAATCTCGAAACTTTAGGCGCGGCGGGATTTTTTGGTTTGGCGATTAATTATCAGGGCTTGGATGACGTTAAACTGACGCCGTTGTGTCCGGTGGTGGTCACCCCAGCGCATAACGTTGAAGAACACAGCCAAGATGCTCAACTTCAGCGCCATCATCAAGGCCGCAGGTTAAAACAACGCATTACCGATTTAGTCCATCACGGTTTACGCCGCGATACTTTATTGGCTTATCCGCTGATTAACTTAATCGCACCGCTGACCTTGGCGGGCTTATTGGGTAAAAGCTTTTTCCCGAAAGCCCAGCACACTTTAGTGACTAAATTGGCTGAAACCGTATCGCCAACCATCGCTACTGAATTGCAGTTTAACGCCGATAACCAAGCGCCGACTGCCAGCCCAGAACAACCACGATTAGGTTTAACTGATCAAGAACAAGCCGATCGCGTGGTCGGATTTTTACGCAATACCGGTTTAACCTATGGTTTTGCTGAGTGGGTGGTGTTGCTCGGCCACGGTTCGATTAGCCAA
>JBJSYX010000279.1:0-2014 GCA_046090005.1 Methylomonas sp.
ACGGCGGTGACAGTATGATTGCGTGGGTCGCGTTGTGGGTTAGAGTAAATACCTAATAAAACAGTTAACTCAACATCAAGATTTGTTTCTTCTTTTGCTTCTCGCATTGCTGCATGTTCTAAGCTTTCACCAACATCGACAAAGCCGCCTGGGATAGCCCAGCCATATGGAGGATAAACCCGTTCAATTAATACAAAAGGTCGGTCTGGGTAATCGAGTAATTCGATGATTGCATCGGCGGCTAATAAAGGTGTGATTGGTTTAGGCATTGTGATGTTTAGACGATTTTGATGACCGGTAATGTTAACCTGTGATGGTCGATGATGGATAGTGAATCAAGGATTTTGAAAATTGTTAATGACCAATCAGTCAGAATTTCGTAAAATTAGGCAGTTTTTATCTATTTGGAACGGGATTGGTCTTCACAGACCTATCCCGTTTTCTACATCTAAGGTGGCCAATCTTGAATAAACCTGCATTACTGGTATTAGAAGACGGGACAGTGTTTCACGGCGTATCAATCGGTGCCGACGGCTGTTCCGTAGGGGAAGTGGTTTTTAACACAGCGTTAACAGGCTATCAGGAAATTCTCAGCGATCCCTCCTATGCTCAGCAAATCGTTACCTTGACTTATCCGCATATCGGAAACGTCGGTACTAATGATGAGGATGATGAAGCGAGTCATGTGTATGCTAGTGGCTTGGTGATTCGTGATTTGCCTTTGTTGGCAAGTAGCTGGCGTTTGGAGAAAACCCTGCCTGAGTATTTGCGTGACAACAATGTGGTGGCAATCGCTGATATTGATACGCGTCAATTAACCCGTTTGTTGCGTGATAAAGGTGCGCAACGTGGTTGCATTATGGCCGGTGAATCGGTTGATGTTGGTGCCGCTCGTCTTGCTATTGATGCTTTCCCTGGTTTGCAGGGCATGGATTTAGCCAAAGAAGTGACTACAGCAGAAAGCTATGTTTGGACTGAAAATGTTTGGAAGCTTGGCGAAGGTCATACTGAAGCGACTAATCCTACTAAACATGTTGTAGCTTACGATTTTGGTGTTAAACGTAACATTTTGCGTTTGTTAGCCAATCGTGGTTGCCGTGTGACCGTTGTTCCTGCCACTACCCCAGCCGCTGATGTCTTAGGCCTCAATCCTGACGGTGTATTCCTATCGAATGGTCCGGGCGATCCAGAGCCATGTACTTATGCCATCGAAGCCATTAAAACCATTTTGGCGGAAAAAGTGCCAGTATTTGGTATTTGCTTAGGTCACCAATTATTAGCTTTGGCCAGTGGTGCTAAAACCGAAAAAATGAAATTCGGTCATCACGGTGCTAACCATCCTGTGCAACACAAAGCCTCAGGCCGAGTGATGATTAGTAGTCAAAACCACGGTTTTGCGGTCAGTGCTGATTCTTTACCTAGTCATTTGCAAGCGACTTACCATTCCTTGTTTGATGGTAGTTTGCAAGGTATTGAGCGCACTGATTGTCCGGCCTTCAGCTTTCAGGGGCACCCTGAAGCCAGCCCTGGTCCGCATGATGTTGAATCCTTGTTTGATGATTTCATCACTTTGATGAATCAATCGCGTTAAGCCTAGTTTTTCTAAAGAGTCCTATGCCAAAAAGAACTGACATAAAATCGATTTTATTACTGGGCGCCGGACCCATTGTTATTGGTCAGGCCTGCGAGTTTGATTATTCGGGTACCCAGGCTTGTAAGGCCCTGCGTGAGGAAGGTTATCGGGTCATCCTGGTGAACTCCAATCCTGCGACCATTATGACCGATCCGGACATGGCGGATGCGATTTACATCGAACCGATTGATTGGCAGACCGTTGAAAAAATTATCGAAAAAGAACGTCCCGATGCCGTATTGCCAACCATGGGCGGCCAGACAGCGCTGAACTGCGCCTTGGCTCTGGATCAGCATGGGGTGCTTGAGAAATATGGCGTCGAAATGATCGGTGCCAGCAAAGATGCCATTAATAAGGCCGAAGATCGTGATTTGTTCAATC
>JBJSYX010000280.1:0-2240 GCA_046090005.1 Methylomonas sp.
GATTGAAGTTTTGGTGAATACTGAGGCTTATGATGATGCGGTGAAGCTTTGTCAGAATGTGTTAGATGAAAAACCTGATGATGCGGAGAGTTTGTTTTCGATTGCCTTAATTTATGCGCAGCAAAATCAGCTTGATAGAGCTGAAAACTATCTTGAAAAATTATTGAATAATCCTGAGTGGGATGATCAAGCGAGTTTTTATTTAGGCAAGTTAGAGCAGCAAAAACGTCGTCCAGAAAAGGCTTTAGTTTGGTTTGATAAGGTGGTTGATGGTCGTATGGCATTTGATGCCGATATGGCGGGTTTGGCGATTGTCATGAATTTAAAGCGTCAAGAAGAGGTTGAGCAACGGCTATTGAAGATGCTAAATAAATATCCTGAGCAACGGTTGAGAATTTTGACGACTAAGGCCGAATTCTTAAATCAGCAAGGTAATTATCAGCAAGCGTTTGATACCTTGAGTGAGGCGTTAAAAGAATCACCAGATAATCGCGATGTGCTTTATGCAAGAGCGTTGATTGCCGAGCGTATGGATAAATTGGAGTTGCTTGAAGCTGATTTATTAAGCATTTTGCGGAAAAACCCTGATGATGTGGGGGCGTTAAATGCGATAGGCTATACCTTGACCGATAAAACAGCCCGTTATGACGAAGCCGAGAAATATTTGAAACGTGCTCTCGAGTTGCAGCCAAATGAATCGGTGGTTATCGATAGTTATGGTTGGTTGTTGTATAAAAAAGGTCAAGCGGAACAGGCCTTGATTTATTTGCAAAAAGCTTATGAAAGGCAGGCTGAAAATGAGATTGCTGCACATTTGATTGAGGTGTTGTGGTCTGTTGGTAGTAAAAAAGAAGCTAAAGAATTGTTTGATAGCGCTTATAAAAAATCACCGGATGACGAGTATTTGCTTAAAGTTAAGAAGCAGGTTTTGCAGAGTGGTCAATGATGAATAAGTTGGGTTTGGTGCTGGCCATTTTGTGGTTGCAGTCTGGTTGTTCCTTTATAGAGGAAAAGCCTGTGGAGACTTATCACATGGCTGATAGGCAGTATTTCAAACAAGATTGGCCATGGCAGTTTGATGGTCGAATTGCTTTAGCAAATGAAAGAGAATCGATTTCGGCATCAATAAATTGGGTTCATCAATTAGATAGCGATGACATTGAGTTGACTGGGCCTTTGGCGCAAGGGCGATTGGCAATTAAGGTTTTGACCGATAAAGTGATTATTGAGGACGGTGATAATCTGCAAGAATTTCAAGGCTCAGTGGAATCAATTTTTACCGATCAGTTGGGTGTCGAAGTGCCTGTGAAGGCATTAAGATATTGGGTGTTGGGTATAAACGATCCGCATCAAGCCTTTATTGAACAAGGAGATGGTTTTAGGCAGTCTGGGTGGATAGTAAAATTTAAAGAAATGCAACAGGTTAACGGTTTGAAATTGCCGCATAAAATGGGCATGGAAAAAGATTTAACCAAAATTAAGTTAATTGTGGATGAGTGGAAAATTAAGTGAGCCAGCTAGAACAGAAATCATTTGGATGGGGAGATCGGTGGCCTGCGCCTGCAAAGTTGAATTTAATGTTAAGAATTACTGGTCGTCGAGATGATGGCTATCATTTATTGCAAACAGTTTTTCAGATTATAGATTTATGTGATTGGTTGGTTTTTCATCCAGTTAATGATGGTAATGTTAGTTTGCAAAACCCAATTCCAGGTGTGCCGGAGCAAGATGATTTAACAGTTCGAGCGGCAAATTTGCTAAAGAAACATGCGCAGTCAGATTTAGGTGTTCGAATCGAAATTGAAAAGAATTTGCCAATGGGCGGCGGTTTGGGTGGCGGTAGTTCAGATGCTGCAACGACTTTGATTGTGCTGAATAAGCTTTGGAATATTAATTTTTCAGTCGAAAAATTGATGGAGTTGGGCTTGCAATTAGGTGCAGATGTCCCCGTTTTTGTGTATGGGCATTCGGCTTGGGCTGAGGGTGTTGGTGAGCAATTAGAGCAAATAAACTTGCCAGAACATTGGTTTGTGATTGTGAAGCCAGATTGCCATGTCAATACAAAACAGATTTTTTTATCTGAAGAGTTGACAAGAGATAGTAAAGTGATCAAAATAAGCGACTTCATTGCAGGGGAAGTTGGGAATGACTGTTCTGCAGTGGTTAGTAAATTTTATGAACCTGTGAGAAACGCTTTGTTTGATTTGTCAAAATATGGTGAATCAAGGTTAACAGGAACA
>JBJSYX010000281.1:0-2456 GCA_046090005.1 Methylomonas sp.
ATCTCTATTAATCAACTGAGTACCACCGGTGTGGGTATCTCTCGCAAAAGAGCCGAGCAGGCAGCGGCAGATACGATGTTAAATCTTCTACAAAATCAAAACACATGAATTGCGGATACGTCGCTTTAATCGGTAGACCCAATGTCGGTAAATCGACCTTGATGAATCATTTGTTGGGCCAAAAACTCAGCATTACCTCACGCAAACCACAAACCACTCGGCATCGGATTTTAGGGATTAAAACCACCGATGCAGGGCAGGCAATCTTTATGGATACCCCGGGTATGCATCAAGATGAACAAAAAGTGCTTAACCGCTATCTGAATAAAACTGCTGACAGCACACTGCTGGGTGTCAACGTCGTGGTTTGGTTACTCGATGGTTTGTACTGGCATGACTACGACGAGAAAATTTTCAAGAAGCTTGAGCAAGCCGGTTTGCCGGTGATTTTGGTGGTCAATAAAATCGACAAAATCAAAGATAAGGAAGCGGTATTGGCGTTTTTTGCCCAAGCCAAGGAAAAGAATCCGTTTGAGCAAATTGTTCCAGTATCTGCACTGAAAAGCCAAAATCTGGAAATTTTGGAACAACAGATTATGGCGTTGTTGCCAGAAGGTGATTTGATTTATCCAGAAGATCAAATCACTGATAGACCCGAGCGTTTTTTCGCTGCTGAAATCGTCCGTGAAAAACTGACTCGACGTTTAGGTGATGAATTGCCTTATGCGTTGACAGTCGAGATTGAACGCTATGAAGAACATCCCGAGCTTTGCAAAATTTACGCAGCGATTTTGGTTGAGCGTAACAGCCAAAAAAGCATCGTGATTGGCAAACAAGGCGAAATGCTGAAAAAAATCGGCACCGAAGCACGGTTAGACATTGAAAAACTGATTGGCCAAAAAGTCTATTTACAGCTTTGGGTAAAAGTGAAAAAAGGCTGGTCAGATAATGAACGGGCTTTGCAAAGTTTGGGCTTTGTTGACACGATTGATTAATGGATGAAGCCGTTGTTTATCTTCAGCCTGCTTTTATTCTGCAGCACCGACACTACCGCGAAACCAGCTTACTGCTAGAGGTGTTTACCCGCGATTTTGGATTGGTTTCGCTGCTTGCCAAAGGGGTACGCAAAGAAAAGTCCAAAACTGCCGGGTTATTGTTACCGTTCACCTTGCTGCAAATTTCCTATCTCGATAAAAACGAACTCAAGCTGTTAACCAACGCTGAGTTTTTGGAAGCCTATGATTTGCAGCGACTGGGTTTGTATTGCGGCTTTTATGTCAATGAATTGGTACAGCGTTTTTTGCATAAACACGATCCCAATCCAGCGTTATTTGTCCGTTATCAGCAGTGTTTGCACGCTTTGTTGACTGATGACCGTATCGAACAAACTTTACGCTATTTCGAGTTAGATTTATTAGAACAAGCCGGTTATGCCATAGAGTTGGATGTTGATAGTCGCAGTGGCAAAACGGTTCAAGCCGAGCGACGTTATCAGTTTGAAGTCAACTTAGGCATGGTCGAACACACCACAGGTATTGATGGCCGAACTTTATTAGCCATTTCGGAACGAAACGAGCTGGATTCAGTCGCATTAAGCCAAGCAAAACAGTTATTACGCATATTATTGGCGCAGCATTTACAGGGTAAGCCCTTAAAAAGTCGGGCGGTGCTGGCCAATGTTATTCAATATTTATAAATACAATAGATTATGGAAAAACAAAGCATTTTATTAGGTGTTAACATCGATCACGTTGCCACCATTCGTCAAGCAAGAGGCACCCGCTATCCCGAGTTGATTCAAGCGGCTTTAGTCGCTGAGCAGGCTGGCGCTGATGGTATCACTGCCCATTTGCGCGAAGATCGACGCCATATTCAAGATCGCGATATTGATTTGCTAAAACAAATGCTACACAGCCGTTTAAATCTGGAAATGGCAGTGACCGATGCAATGTTGTCGATTGCCACAGAAGTACGCCCTGAAGCTTGTTGTTTAGTGCCGGAGAAGCGCGAGGAACTAACAACAGAAGGTGGTTTAGATGTTGCTGGATCACCCGAGCGAATGCGTGAGGCTTGTCAGGCGCTTGCGGCAGTGGATATTGAAGTGTCTTTGTTTATCGACCCTGAATTTAAACAAATTGATGCCGCGCTTAAAGCCGGTGCGCCAGTCATTGAGCTACATACTGGCCGCTATGCCGATGCGGAAACTAAGCAGCTACAAGCCCAAGAATTACAGCGGATTCGTGAAGCAGCGGCGTATGCTCATCAGCTAGGATTACAAGTCAACGCTGGTCATGGCTTAAATATCCACAACGTCGAAGCGATTTGCCAGATTCCGCAAATTGTCGAATTAAATATCGGTCATTCGATTATCGCCCAAGCGATTTTTTCGGGCTTAGATCAAGCGGTGAGAGATATGAAACAGGTGATGGTTTTAGCGCGAGGGGCTTGTTAGCGTA
>JBJSYX010000282.1:0-9055 GCA_046090005.1 Methylomonas sp.
CACTAACCAACCAACGATTATCAGGACTAGCGGCAATCCCTTCTGGCTCCACACCAACCTTAATTTTTTGCAAAGCTTTTTTGCTAGCAATATCAATCACAGTCACTTGACTATCATCTTCGTTGGAAACATACATCAACTTACCATCAGGACTTAAAGCAAAGGTTTCAGGATCTTCACCAGACGGTAATCGACCAAGTTCTTTTAAACTGCTGGCATCAAAAATACGAATCGTATTGTCATCGCTAGTAGCAATAAACAACTGTTTTTGATCTGGACTTAAAGCAATGCCGCGGGGTCGTTGGCCAACATTGACAGTTTTGATTAACTTACCTTCAACAGGATCCAGCACCGCAATCGCATTATCTTTTTCTAGTGTTACAAAAACTGTTTCAGCATGTAACTGACTGGCAATCAGCGTGGCAAAGGCTAGTGTAGTTAGTTTTAATCGTCGCATATTATCTCCTTGAATGCTGATGGTGCTTGACTAGAGCCGAAAATCTGAAAGGCGGCAGTGTACATGAAAGCAGGTTGGTTTCGAAACATCAGTACAAATCGCTGTGTTATAGTAAATAAATATTTTTACTGAATCACTTTTAGTTGTGAAAAAACTCTTACAAATCTCAGACTTACACGTACAACCTAAAATTAGTGACACCTTGTTAGGCATCAATACCGAGCATTATTTTCATCAAGTTTTACAACATGCCCAGCAAAATCACGGACCATTTGATTTGATTTTAATCAGTGGTGATTTAGCTCAAGATCCCTGCCCCGATTCCTATCAACGAATTTTAGAAAAATTACTTTCATATCAAACACCTACGCTTTGCTTACCAGGCAATCATGACGATTGGCAATTAATGCAGGGGATTTTGAATCAAGGGGTTGTGAGTTGTCGTAAACAATTGATTTTCGATGATTGGCAGATTATTTGTCTGAACAGCCAAAAAGATAACAGCCCGATAGGATGCTTGAATCAAGATGAGATAAGTTTCCTAAATAATTGTTTAAAAAACAATTTGCCAACATTAATTGCTGTGCATCACCATTCTTTAAGCGTCAATAGTAGTTGGATGGATGGAATGATGATAGAGAATAGTCAGGCGTTTTTAGCGATTATCAGCCAATATCCGCAAATTAAAGTCTTAACCCACGGTCATATTCACCAAGTCATCGCTGAAAATTATCAAGGATTGGCAGTGTTTTCAGCACCAGCAACTTGCATTCAGTTTATGCCGCAAGCTACTGAATTTACAGTGACTAATACACCACCGGGTTATCGCGTGTTTGAATTATTAGCTGATGGTCAATTTAACTCAGCCTGTTACAGAATCGATGAAGCATTAACCGGACTAGACACCAATCTGCATCATTATTAAACGCCTACTTACCCAACAAATAACCTTCGGCGTTGACCTTAATCGATTCATCAATCAGCAACTCGCCCAGTTCATCCATGGCTTTACGATAAACACGGCGCTTAAAATACACCACATCTTTCAGCGGGTACCAATAATCAACCCAGCGCCAGTTATCAAACTCTTGCTTTTGACCACAATCAAAACGCACATTATCTTCATCTGTGAGCAGGCGCAGAATAAACCAAATCTGCTTTTGACCGATGCACAGCGGCATGGAGTTTTTGCGGACATAACGGTCTGGCAACTTGTAACGTAGCCAGTAACGAGTGCGGCCTAAAAGCTCTACGTGTTCAGCACGCAAGCCGGTTTCCTCCCACAATTCCCGATACATCGCGGTTTCTGGATCTTCATCACAATCAATTCCGCCTTGCGGAAATTGCCAGGAATTAGCGCCTTTACGCTTCGCCCAAAACACACGACCCTCGTCATTGCAAAGGATAATCCCGACATTTGGCCGGTATCCTTTCGAGTCTATCATGTAAAAAACCTGTATTATTTGCGGCTAGTTTTCAATTACTAGCTAAGAATTGAAAACTGCCGACCATTAAAATGAATGGTGCAATTGTTCCACAAATCAGCGGTGGAAGCCATAAGCCGCTTTGTTTTTATTTATTTCTACAGGTTGACCGTGAGCTTAGCAATTTTTGATCTCGATAACACATTGATTGCCGATGACAGCGATTTTTTATGGGGCCAGTTTTTGGTTGATCGTGGCATTGTCGATAAAAACCAATACGAACAGGCCAATAAAAAATTCTACGAAGATTACAAACAAGGCTGTTTGGACATTGTTGAATTTTTGAATTTTTCTTTAGCGCCTTTGGCTAAACACGATGCGGAACAATTACATCGCTGGCGTGAAGAGTTTGTTGAACAATTAATCAAACCGATTAAATTACAAGCCGCTCAAGCCTTAGTGGACAAACACCGTCGCCAAGGTGATACCTTACTGGTAATTACCGCCACCAATCGCTTTGTGACATCACCTATCGTCGAGCTTTTTGGCATTGATAACTTGTTGGCAACCACGCCGGAATTTATCGGCGGCCAATACACCGGCAAATTTCACGGCACGCCTTGTTTTCAAGAAGGTAAAGTGAAACAACTCAATGACTGGCTGGCCAATTCGACCGAATCCTTAGAAAACAGCTGGTTCTACAGCGATTCACATAACGACTTGCCATTACTACGCTTAGTCGATAACCCTGTCGCGGTTGATCCCGATGACAAATTGCGCGAAGCCGCACAACAAGCTAATTGGCCAGTGATTAGTTTGAGGGACTAATTAGTTCTTTTGGATGAAGAAAATCTGTTGCTGTTCATGATTAAGGATTTTCAATGGCGTGTGCCCTGCTTGCTCTAAGTACACGCCAAAATCCAAATGTGCCGCCGGGTCGGTAGCGATAATTTTAATCACTTGGCCGCTCTCGACTTCCATAATTGCTTTTTTTAAGCGCAACAGCGGCAAAGGACAATTCAGGCCGCTGGCATCTACTTCTAAATCAAATTCCATCATAAATCGCTTTTAAATGTAATAGCTAATCGAAACAATCTTTATAATACCATCAACTCAAACCATACAGATCAAAGCTACGATGGATTACTTCCCGCTCTTCCTCGACCTGAAACAACAAGCCTGCTTAGTGGTAGGCGCTGGTGAAATTGCCGCTCGCAAAATTGAATTACTCGCCAGAGCCGGCGCACAGATTACCGTAGTTAGCCTAGAAATTGGTGAAACGGTTGCCAAATTACAAAAAACTCACTCGCTAGTCATTAAACAAAGAGGGTTTGACGAGACTGATTTAGAAGGCATCCGCTTAGTCGTTTCTGCTACTAACAATCGTCAAGCCAATATTGCCATTGCCGGAGCCGCCAAACAAAAAAATCTGTTAGTTAACGTGGTCGATAATCCCGAACTGTGTAACTTTATATTCCCCGCGATTATTGATCGTTCGCCAGTGATTGCCGCCATCTCGTCGGGTGGTGCCTCACCGGTGTTAGCAAGATTGTTACGCGGCAAAATTGAATCAACAATCCCCGCCAGCTTTGGCAAATTAGCCGCTTTAGCCGATCAATTCAGGCCAATGGTTAAGCAATACATCGCCGAAGGTGCGCCCAGACGGATTTTCTGGGAAAACGTCTTGCAAGGCAGCATTGCCGAATTAGTATTCGCAGGCAAAACCCAACAAGCCGAACAGCAATTGCGTGACAAAATTTTGCAAGCCGAACAAGGCAAAAACCAAGGTGAAGTGTATTTAATCGGTGCCGGGCCGGGTGACCCAGATTTACTGACCTTTAAAGCCCTACGCCTGATGCAACAAGCGGATGTGATTGTTTACGACCGCTTGGTGTCAGCGGAAATCATGGATTTGGCAAGGCGCGATGCGGAAAAAATCTACGTCGGCAAACAACGCGACAACCACAGCCTGCCGCAAGACTCAATCAACGAACTGCTTGCTAATCTGGCCTTAAAAGGCAAACGGGTTGCCCGTTTAAAAGGCGGCGATCCGTTTATTTTTGGTCGTGGTGGTGAAGAAATTGAAACCTTGGTTCAGCATGGCGTCAGTTTTCAAGTGGTGCCAGGGATTACTGCGGCAACTGGCTGTGCCAGTTATGCCGGTATTCCGCTTACACATCGCGACCACGCCCAATCCTGTACTTTTGTCACTGGCCACTTAAAAGACGGCTCCATTAACCTGAATTGGCCGCAATTAGCCGCGCCCAATCAAACAGTAGTGATTTACATGGGTTTGGTTGGGTTACCGGAAATTTGCCAGCAGTTAATCGCTCACGGCTGTCCAGAAGATCACCCTATCGCCATCGTGCAACAAGGCACTACCCAACATCAACGAGTGATTACAGGCACGCTAAGCGATATGCCGCAAAAAGTTGCAGCGGATGATATTAAGCCTCCGACGTTAATCATTGTCGGCACGGTGGTGAGCTTACAAAAACAATTGCAGTGGTTTCATACCTAGCCACTATTAACTTCGTCATTCCCGCGAAAGCGGGAATCTAGTTGATGGCTTTGCCCCCTGGATTCCCGCCTTCGCGGGAATGACAGTAATCCAAGCAAGCGACATAAAAAAAGGGGCTTTTCAGCCCCTTTGTTCTATCTAGCAACTAAGAAAATTAGTTGAATGTTTTACCTGGAGTACCTGGCAAAACTGGCATGGTTTGATGAGGGAATTCACCCGTCAACGCATTCAAGAATGCCACGATGTCATTTACATCCGCATCAGACAAATCTTTGTCTAACTGCAATTTACCCATGATACGAACCGCTTGATCCAAAGTTTTTACTGAACCGTTATGAAAATAAGGCGCAGTCAAAGCGATATTGCGTAAAGTCGGCACTTTCCACAGGTGTTTATCAGAATCTTTACCGGTTACTTCGGCTAAACCACCGTCTTTGCTGAAATGGTGTTGTGCTTCGAAGTAGCCATTAGAAATAACTGGGAATTTTTGGAATGCGCCTGGGCCGTTGAACGCTGGGCCACTATGGCAGCTAGTGCAACCTAATTGGTTAGCTTTTTCCAAACCACGCACTTGTTGCTCAGTCAAAGCCGCTTTGTTGCCAGCGACATATTTGTCATACGCACTGTTTGGGGTAATCAAAGTTCTTTCGTAAGCCGCAATCGCTTTAGTCGCATTGTCTTTAGTGATTGAATTTTTATCACCAAAGGCTTTTTCAAACGCTACTTGATAACCTTCAATCGTTTTCAAGCGAGCAACCACGTCATCCCAGCTTTTCATACCCATTTCAATCGGGTTAGTCACAGGGCCAGCCGCTTGCGCTTCTAAACTCGCTGCACGACCATCCCAAAATTGCACTTTGTTGAATGCTGCATTCCAAACCGTCGGCGCACTACGACCGCCGGTTTGACCATTAACTCCCATAGAATTTGGACGATTATCTTCACCACCCAACATCGTGTTATGGCAAGATGCGCAAGACACAGTGCCAGTCGATGACAAACGTGGGTCATGGTACAAAATTTTACCCAACTCAACTTTTTCAGCAGTGGTTGGATTATCAGCAGGTGCTGGTGCAGTAGTTGGTAACGGTTCAGCCGCAGAAACAGCCATAGAGCCAGTCAATGCAAGCGCAGACACTAGCAAACGAAATTTAAACATACATCCTCCTAATTATTATTGTGATAACAATGAACTCGCGAATTGTAAGGTATAGAGCCGAAATAGCGGTAAATTTAATTGCCTGATAAGCACATTTATCAGCCTACTTTCGCTTAGGCAAGCGCTTGTATTAGAATCCCTGCCTTACTTCATAATTATAAACAGGTGGAACTCAATGAAAAACGCAAGCTTATTAACGACTTTCGCTATTAGCCTTTTATCACTCAGCCCTTTGGCCAGTGCCGACAATTACCCAGCCGCTTATTTCGAGCCAAAAGTGATTTACAGCGCAGAAGGCATCAAAGCCGAAAAAGCCCCAGAACAACCACAAAAAACCGCCGAAAAAAGCGATTTTGACCCACGCTATCCGGCTGCCAATTTCCAACCTAAAGTGATTTACAGCAGCGAAAAGTAAATTTCTATACTTAAAGTCGTAGGTTGAAAATCATCGACCTACGATACTTTATAAACTTGGAGAAAACACGATGGCAATGACCGGCACAGTTTAAATCCTAGAAGCATTGATCAGTAAAGATAGCGTTTTAATGATTGGCCCTAACTTTTCGGAATTTTCCCATCAAACCTGCCCACCCACGCAAAGTCGTCTAATCAATCGAAGCAATTTTCTGATACCGCCAGCCATAAAAGCCAATATACAAATAACAAACCACCGGTACCAAAAAGGCGGTTTGCAGACCAAAACTGTCAGCCAAAATTCCTTGGATTAACGGCACTATCGCCCCACCGACAATCGCGGCACATAAAATCCCTGAGCCTTGACCTGTGTGAGCGCCTAAACCGTTTAAAGCTAAGGAGAAAATGGTGGGGAACATGATCGAATTGCATAAACCGACCGCTAACAAACTCCACATTGCCAAACTGCCGTCGCTGAAAATCGCGGTCAAAATTAACGATACCGCTACCAAGGCGTTAAACGCCAACACATTAGCCGGTTTGATTTTTTGCATCACCACCGCACCAATAAAACGCCCAATCATCGCCCCGCCCCAATAAAACGACACATATTTGCCAGCGTCTTGTTCGGCCAGTGCAGCAATATTGGCTTGGCCTAAAAAACTGACCAGAAAGCTGCCAATAGCCACTTCACCACCGACATACACAAAAATTGCGATGGCACCGAGCACTAAATGCGGGTAATGCCAAGCCGTTTGCTGGGTTGGTTGATTTTGAACCGCGGTTTTGGTTTCGGCTTGAATTTTTGGCAGTTTTAACAAAGCAAAAATCGCCGCTAATCCAAACAAAACACTGGCTAACAATAAGTAAGGACTTTGCACTGCCGCTGCTTGTGCGGCTTGGTAGCTGGATAATTGTTCGGCATCCAATAATTGAATCTGGTCGGCACTTTTTACCGCTGTCGATAAGATAAACACCGCGCCGAAATACGGTGCCAATGTGGTACCTAATGAATTAAAGGCTTGGGTTAAGGTCAATCGACTAGAGGCGGTTTCTGGAGCGCCTAGAACGGTGACATAAGGATTGGCGGCGACTTGTAACAAGGTAATCCCTGAAGCCAGCACGAAAAAAGCAGTCAAAAATAGCGGGTAGGAATGTAAACCTGCGGCTGGATAAAACAGTAAACAGCCGATGCCAGCGATTAATAAGCCACCGATAATCCCGCCTTTGTAGTCAATTTTTTCGACTAAATAGCCACTCGGTACCGAAACGATGAAATAGGCCGTGAAAAAACAAAACTGCACTAACATCGCTTGCGCGTAGCTTAAGGTAAACACCGCTTTTAAATGTGGAATCAGAATGTCGTTTAGACAGGTGATAAAGCCCCAGATAAAAAATAATGAGGTTAAAACGCTTAATGAGCCTAGGTGAGTTGGTCGCATAAATGGATCGCCTTTAATTGACAACAAAACTCACCGTTTGATTACCAACCATCACTTTAAACTCACCTGGTTCAATCCGGCGTTTCATATCGACGCCAATAAACGACATCGCTTCGGCAGGTAGTTCAAAATGCAAGGTTTGCGTTTCACCCGCTTTTAGCTCAACTTTGGCATAGGCTTTTAATTGTTTGTTGGGTCTGGTGACTGAGGCGGCAACGTCATTCAGATAAACCAAAACCGCTTCTTTACCGGTGATTTTGCCGGTATTTTTCACCTCAACACTAACTTCAATGCCCTCGCCTAACTTGATTTGCTGATGACTCAAACGCAAGCCGCTAGTTTCAAACTGGCTGTAGCTCAAGCCATGCCCAAACGGATACAAAGGCTGGTATTGATTGGTTTCGTAGCTTTCAATCGGTTTGTGATCGTAAAGCACGATGCCATTGGTATCGCGTGGGTAGGAAATCGGCAATTTGCCGCTGGGGTTCACATCACCAAATAAAATATCCGCCATTGCTACTCCGCCTTCCATGCCCGGCAAAAAGCCTAACACCACCGCGTTAGCTTGTTCGGCGATTTCGGTGATGATGCGTGGACGACCGCCGAATGTCACTAACACCACTGGTTTGCCAGTCGCAAAAATCGCTTTGGCTAATTGCAGTTGTGGAAATGGTAGGTTTAAGGTTTCGATGTTGCCGCTGGTTTCGGTGTAGGTGTTTTCACCCAAGGCCAACACCACGACATCGTGTTTACGGGCTTCGTTGACCGCTTGTTCGATGTTGATTTCTTCTTGATAGCTATTACCACCGACATAAGTGACTTTACCTCTGGTTTTTTGTTGAATCGCTTTCAACAAGCTTAATTTGTCTTTCGGGTACAAATGCTCATTGTCGCCTTGCCAAGTCAATGTCCAGCCACCGTTCATCACGCTTAATAAATTAGCTGTTGGCCCAGTGACTAAAATGCTGGCTTTTTTGCTGAGTGGTAATAAATGCTGGTCATTTTTAGCTAACACAATCGATTCTTGTGCCGCTTGGCGATTAATCGCCACCGCCTCTTTGGTCGCAAAATTGCCCTCAACCGCAATTTCTGGTTCCATGCGTTGGAATAAACCGGTTTGATATTTGACCCGCAAAATTCGCGTGACCGCTTCATCAATCCGGCTTACTGGCACTTCGCCGCTACGGGCTAAATCCAGCAACAAGTCGTAAAACGAAAAGTTAAACGGCACCATGCTCATATCAACCCCAGCCATCACCGCAATTTTCACCGCTTCGCGAGGTGATGCGGCTAATTTATCGCGGGTGTAAAGGCGGATAATGTCTTCCCAATCGGAAACGGTAAAGCCGGTAAATCCTAATTCATCACGCAAAATGGTTGTCAAATATTGATAATTAGCGTGGCCTGGAATGCCATCGACCTCGGCGGAGTTGACCATAATCGTCGGCGCACCGGCTTTGATACCGGCTTCAAAACTCGGCAAGAAATATTCCCGCAACATCCGCTCGCCTATCCAAGCTGGCGTGCGATCTTTGCCATTAATCGGGAAGCTGTAGCCAACATAATGTTTTAAACAAGTCGGCGCTTTGTTGGCGGCTGATGGATCGTCACCTTGATGACCTTCGATAAAAGCACTAC
>JBJSYX010000283.1:0-4805 GCA_046090005.1 Methylomonas sp.
TTCAGTCCCAACTAGTGCAATTCTTAGTGATTTTGATAATAAAGTTGCCCACTTATTTTCAAAAATAAAAACTAATAAAAAACAGCTGAATATTTTAGAAAAACTTCGCGACACCCTATTACCCAAGCTAATGAGTGGTGAAGTTAGAGTTAAAGCCGCCCATTGATCTATAGCAAAACAGCCAGCAACTCAACTGCCGTGCAATACTAGGGCGTTGATAAAACTGAAAATCGAATAAGGAAACTCCTGTGACCCCCGAAAACAGCCAAATTGCTATCTACCAAACTGCAGACGGAAAAACCCATCTTGATGTGCGTCTTGAACGCGACAGTGTTTGGCTGACGCAGCGGCAAATGAGCGAGGTGTTTGATACCACGCCGGAAAATATCTTGATGCACTTAAAAAATATTTTTCGGGACAATGAGTTAGTAGAAGAAGCAACTGCTAAGGATTTCTTAGTAGTTCGTGCCGAAGGTAACAGACGGGTTAGCCGTAACTTAAAACATTACAACCTCGATGCCATTATTTCCGTTGGTTATCGCGTCAATTCCAAAAAAGGCACCCAATTCCGCATCTGGGCCAGCAATATCCTCAAACAATACCTAATCCAAGGCTACGCACTGAATCAGCAAAAACTGCAAGCGCAACAAGAAAAACTGGCAGATTTAAAGCAGGCAATAGCGTTGTCTTCGCGCTTGGTTCACAACAAGGATTTATCAGTCAGTGAATCGCAAGGCATTTTAGCGATCCTAGAAAAATACAGTCATGCCTTAGCGGTGCTGGATGATTACGACCATCAACGCTTACAGGTCGCCGGTTTACGCAGTGTCGAGCAAGCCAAAATCGGCTATGACGAAGCGATAGCGCAAATCCACTTATGGCGGAAACAAGAGCGTTTAACTGAATTGTTTGGCAATGAAAAAGACGATTCGTTTAAAGGTTCGCTGGCTACGATTTATCAAACGTTTGCGGGCGAAGAGCTTTATCCCAGTATCGAAGAAAAAGCCGCCAATTTGTTGTATTTCATCGTTAAAAATCATTCGTTTTCCGATGGCAACAAACGCATCGCCGCTGCGATTTTTGTTTGGTTTTTGGAGCGGCATCAGTATTTGTACAATGCGGACGGTGAAAAACGCATTGCTGATAATGCGCTGGTGGCGTTTACCTTGCTGATTGCGGAAAGCAAACCGGAAGAGCGGGAGACAATTGTAAAAGTGATTATTAACCTGATTAATGACAAAAACCCATGACCAAGCTGACTGAAAACGCCATTGAAGCCTATGCAATCGAGCTGTTTCAGCAGCAGGATTATTTATACCTTTATGGCCCTGATATTTCACCCGATGGCGACACACCCGAACGGCAAAGTTATCAGGATGTTTTGCTAGTCGGTAGATTAGAACGGGCATTACATCGTATCAATCCCCATATCTCGCCAGCACTACTTCAAATTGCCCTAAAAGATGTTTTAAGAAACCATTCCCCTGAACTGTTAGCTAATAACGAAGCCTTTCATAGACTACTAACCGAGGGGGTGAATGTTAGTCATCATCAGGATGGCGCTGAACGCGGTGAAGTAGTTTGGCTGATTGATTACGCCAATCCTGACAATAACGAGTTTGTGATTGCCAACCAATACACCGTGATTGAAAACCATCAGAACAAGCGACCTGATTTGGTGGTGTTCGTCAATGGCATTCCCTTGGTGGTGATAGAGCTTAAAAACGCCATCGATGAAAATGCCACCATCAAAAGTGCCTATCAACAACTGGAAACCTATAAGCAGACTATTCCCAGCTTATTTGTCAGTAATGCCTTTTTAGTTATTTCCGATGGATTAGAAGCCAAGGCCGGTTCTTTATCCGCCGGTTTAACCCGCTTCATGTCTTGGAAAACCGCCGATGGCAAATCCGAAGCGTCGCACTTGGTCAGCCAGTTGGAAACCCTGATTAAAGGGATGTTAAACAAAGCCACATTGTTGGATTTGGTCCGGCACTTTATTGTTTTTGAAAAGACCCGCAAAGAAGACCCCAAAACCGGCATTATCAGCATTCATACGGTTAAAAAAGTCGCCGCCTATCATCAGTATTATGCTGTCAATGCAGCGGTTAAATCGACATTAAGAGCGGCTGATATGGCGGACGGCATTCAGGAAAATCCAGCTTCCTATGGTTTGCCGAGTGTTAAACAACAACCCAGAGGCGACAAAAAGGCCGGTGTGGTTTGGCATACCCAAGGTTCGGGTAAATCCTTATCAATGGTTTTCTATACCGGCAAAATTGTTTTATCAATGAACAATCCAACCGTGTTGGTCATTACCGACCGTAATGATTTGGATGACCAGTTATTTGATACCTTTGCATCCGCCAGCCAACTATTAAGACAAGAACCCGTTCAAGCAGATAGCAGACAAAAACTGAAAGAACTATTGCGCGTGGGTTCAGGTGGTGTGATTTTTTCCACTATCCAAAAGTTTCAGCCTGATGAAGGCAATATCTTTGAAGAGCTATCCGATAGAAAAAATATCGTTGTGATTGCCGATGAAGCACATAGAACCCAATACGGTTTCAGTGCCAAAAACATTGATGAAAAAGACGAACATGGTGAAGTCATTGGCCAAAGACTGGTCTATGGGTTTGCCAAGTATTTAAGAGATGCCTTACCCAATGCCACTTATCTGGGCTTTACCGGCACACCCATCGAAAAAACCGATGCAAATACACCGGCAGTGTTTGGTAACTATGTTGACATCTATGACATAGCCCAGGCGGTTGAAGATGGCGCTACTGTTCGGATTTATTACGAAAGCCGACTAGCCAAAGTGACATTAAGTGATGAAGGCAAAAAACTGGTTGCCGAACTGGATGAAACCATTCCACAAGACGAACTAACCGAAGCCCAGAAAGCCAAATCTAAATGGACCAAAGTTGAAGCCCTGATTGGAAGTTCTGAACGAATTAAGAATCTAGCAAAAGATATTGTGGCGCATTTTGAAGCCAGACAAGAAGTCTGTATCGGCAAAGGAATGATAGTGGCAATGTCCCGAAGGATTGCCGCTGACCTTTACCGTGAAATCATTGCTATTAGACCTGAGTGGCATTCTGATGATTTGAATAAAGGTGTAATCAAAGTCGTGATGACCGCATCATCCAGTGATGGCCCAGAACTAGCCAAACACCACACCACCAAAGACCAGCGCAAAGCACTGGCCGAAAGAATGAAAGATGATGGCGATGAACTGAAATTGGTGATAGTTCGTGATATGTGGCTAACCGGTTTCGATGCCCCTAGCACCCATACCTTATACATTGATAAACCCATGAAAGGCCATAATTTGGCCCAAGCAATAGCGCGGGTCAACCGGGTGCATAAAGATAAAAGCGGTGGCCTAGTTGTCGATTACTTAGGCATTGCCGCTGACCTAAAAGAAGCCTTATCGTTTTATTCTGATGCAGGTGGAAAAGGTGACCCAGCAGAAGCACAAGAAAAAGCGGTTGAGTTGATGCTGGAAAAACTGGAAGTGGTTGAACAACTTTTCTTTGGCTATCCCTATGAAAACTACTTCACAGCAGATACAGCAGGGAAGCTTAGGATTATTTTGGAAGCCGAAGAACATGTTCTGGGTTTGGATGATGGCAAGAAACGGCTTATCAATGAAGTGTCGGCATTATCACAAGCGTTTTCAATTGCTATTCCCCACGAACACGCCATCAATGTCAAAGATGAAGTGGCATTTTTCCAAGCGGTTAAAGCACGACTGGCCAAGTTTGATAGTGTGATTGGTGGTGAGGGTTTTGATTTCGATTTCGAAACCACTATCAGACAGGTGATTGATAAATCATTGGTGTCAGAACAGGTAGTCGATATTTTCGATGCAGCTGGTATCAAGAAACCCGATATATCCGTTTTGTCTGATGAGTTCTTAGCAGAACTAAAAGACCATCATCACAAAAACATTGCCCTAGAAGTATTGAAACGGCTTTTGAATAATGAAATCAAGAGCCGTGCTAAGCGTAATCTGATTGGCAGTAAATCAATGTTGGAAATGCTGGAAAACAGCATCAAGCGTTACCAGAACAAAGTGTTAACCGCTGCCGAAGTGATTGAAGAACTGATTAAAATCAGTAAAGAAATCCTGGCATCTGATGAGTTGGCTAAGGAAATGGGGCTGACAGATTATGAATATGCCTTTTATACCGCTGTGGCCAATAATGAAAGTGCCAAAGAAGTATTGCAGCACGACAAGTTAAGGGAATTGGCAGTTGTTCTGACCCAGCGTGTTCGTGAAAATGCCACGATTGATTGGACCTTAAAGGCCAATGTTAGGGCTAAGTTAAAAGTGATTGTCAGGCGAACATTACGGCAATATGGCTATCCACCTGATATGGAGTTATTGGCTATCGATACAGTGCTACAACAGGCTGAAATGATGGCTGATGAATTGACGGATTTAGCATAAGCTGTTAAAAACCGACCGTTTCAGGCATTGTTTTTAATAAATGCTGGCGCAGGTTGCTATTATTGCCGCATTGGTGAAGTTGTTATGATGACAGTTCAATTAAAAGGCCTGATCTATTAAGACAGGCCTTTTTTATTCATCCCGTTACGGGTTTATTTCATTATGTAATGCAATATATTCTTCAGTTAATTTATGGTTCGGTGCGTAATAAATTAGCGGTTGTGAGTCAGAATGTGATTCACGAACTTTCACCGAACTGGAGATTTTTGCTTCTAATACCGGTAAACCTTCGGCAATTAATTCTTCCACTAATTGACGCGGTAAATTAGCTTGTTTTTGGTATTGG
>JBJSYX010000284.1:0-2570 GCA_046090005.1 Methylomonas sp.
GTAGCAACTTCGTGGTGATGTACTTCAACAGTTTGGCCGATTTCTTCTAAAACTGTGCACATTGCAGAGCGCATGTCTTGGAATGAATCGACTGGTGGTACTGGGAAATAACCGCCTTTAACGCCTGGACGGTGACCAGTGTTACCGTTGTCGTAGGCTTTGCCAGAGTTCCAGCCAGCTTCTTCTGAGTCGATTTGGTATGAGCAACCACCCATTTCGGTGTTCCAACGAACGTCATCGAAAATGAAGAATTCGTTTTCTGGGCCGAACAATGCAGTATCAGCGATACCGGTAGATTGCAAGTAAGCTTCAGCGCGTTTTGCGATAGAGCGTGGGTCACGTTCGTAACCTTGCATGTCTTTTGGTTCGATGATGTCGCAACGCAAAATTAAAGTTTTGTCATCGAAAAATGGATCGATAACAGCGGTGGTTGGATCTGGCATCAAAATCATGTCTGATTCATTGATGTGTTTCCAGCCCGCGATAGATGAACCATCGAACATATTACCTTCTTCAAAGGTGTCTTCATCGATAGTGTGCGCTGGGAAAGTAACGTGTTGTTCTTTACCGCGAGTATCGCAAAAACGGAAATCGACAAACTTAACGTCGTTTTCCTGAATCATTTTGAGTGCGTTATCTACTGCTGACATCGGCCAAAATCTCCTAGAAAAATAATTATTATGGTTGTTGGTAAAACGTTGCTAACAATAGCATTAAACGCTTTAAAGAGCTATAAAAACAAAGCTTCCAACGGTTTCTAGGCAGATTGGAAGCTCGTTCTTAATACTTAAATCGTGACTAATTTATTAAATTAGAACGTGATTACAGCATCAGCTGTGAACAATACTTGGTCATGGCTGTTGCCGCCAGCAAAGGCTTTAACTTGGTCGCTCATGTCCCAACGAACGTTTGGACGTAGGTTCAACCATTTTGTAGCTTTGTATGACAAACCAGCGGTTAATGCGTAGTAGCCGCTACCTTGGCTTAGATATGCAGGGTTGGTGCCGTAATAATCGCCCCATGCGGCTCCACATGTCGTGTTGGTTCCGTTTGATTGGGCGCCTGCTACGCATCTGCCTGGGCCATTAACTCTGAAGCCATTGTTGTCACGGAACCATTCTGCACGAAGACCAGCTGAAAGCTTGTCGTTAACATCGTAAATCAAGTATTGGTTAATGCCGTACCATTGTGCATTTTGAGTTGCAATTGCTCCTGCAGCAGCAGAGGCGTTACCAGTCACTACATTATCTGCAAAACCATGATCGTGTTGGATGATGTAATGCAATTTATCGGTAAAGTTATGTTTACCTACAATGCTGTACATTGCCCATTTTGAGCTATTAATCTCAGATTGTTCGCCAGCGGTTGATGTTATGGCTAAAGAGGTACCCGTATCATCGCTTGTCCAAGTGGCACCGCCCAAGAATGACCAGTTGCCAACATTTTTGTTGAAATTACCATCCCAGCCGCCTGTGCCGCTACCAGTTACGGCGCCGCCGGTTACAGACCAGTTGCTATTTAAAGCATAGTTAGCCAAAACACCTGTGTGGGTGAAGGGTTCGCCATATTGCATGGTGTAGGGCTTGGTTACAAAAAAGTTGTCAGGTGAGGTTACAACTTCATAGCCAATCGGAGTGTAGAAATGACCAATTTTTACATCAATACCGTTACCAATTGGAAGATTTAATTCAGCATAAGCTTGCGGTAATGCAGCTTGATAAAAACGATCGCCAGAGAGATATAAATCCCAATTACCGCGACCGCCTGTTGGGTTGGCTGTGGTTGGGTCAAAAGCAGGATTACCGTAAGCCTGAGTAAAAATCGCATCAGAGCCATACATGAAATCAGCACGGCCACCAATATCAAACGAATCACCGCTAACATTCACAGCTTTTTGCAAATAGAAATACAGTTGGTTCATCTGAACTTCTGCAGTTCTGTCATTAAAAGTCACAGGACCATTAAAACCATCGTGTGTTGCATTTAAATTAGCGCCAACACTGGTTTCCAACCATCCACCTAGTTTCAGATTGTTGTCCTTAAAAAATTTCAATTCATTAGGGTCTGCACCAATTGCACCTAATAAACCAGAGGCGTCCTGCCAGTTATCAGCGTTAACGCTAGTCGCGCCAAGCATTAATAAGCCTGCAACGCAGGTGCGAGTACACAAATTGCGTAAAGCTTTTGAGTTTTTCATGATTTGCCTCTTTTTTTCAGTTATTTCTGGTTTTTAAAAGCAGAAACCATGCCAACTTTTGATTTGTTTAAAATCAACAACATAGCGTTGTATTGTTGGTATTTTGTTGTGTCAATGTGGTGCATTTTGAGGTTGATGCACCATATAAATGCGTCTTTTAGGGTGATTTGAAGATTGGTATTGTTGTTTTTTTACACCTTTTTCAATCCACTTTGCCTAAGGTGATTGTTTTAAATTGGGTTTTTACAAGATGGTAATGGGGTGTTTGCGGTCAATAAGTTATTTCACTTATTAATTTTTGTTGTGATTTTGATACGAAATCAAGTTTGGTGCAGATGGCTTGTGTCGGCTTGGTGCGAGCTGATGTTTATTG
>JBJSYX010000285.1:0-4647 GCA_046090005.1 Methylomonas sp.
GCTTTAGCTTTAGCCTCAGCCGACATGCCAGCGGCATTAATTTTCTTTTCTAGCTCATCAATTTCATTACTGGTATCCTCCATATCGCCCAGTTCTTTTTGAATCGCCTTCATTTGTTCGTTTAGATAATATTCGCGCTGATTTTTTTCCATTTGTTTCTTAACGCGACCACGAATTTTTTTCTCCATTTCTAGGAGATCAACTTCGCCTTCCATTAAGCTCATCAAGTTTTCCAAACGCTTAACTACATCGGTCGTTTCCAACATAGATTGCTTTTCTTCAACCTTAAGCGCCATATGAGCGGCTATGGTATCGGCTAATCGACCTAAATCATCAATACCATTTAATGAATTTAAAACTTCAGGTGGAATTTTGTTATTCAGTTTTACATATTGATCGAATGAATTAATTGCCGTGCGCTGTAAAACATCTATTTCTTGATCTGAAACGTTGATTTCATCATCCAACTCAACCACACCAGCCGCACAGTAACCATTTAACTCTTGATAATGAATTACTGAACAACGTTGACTACCTTCAACTAACACTTTAACCGTACCATCAGGCAATTTCAGTAATTGCAAGATATTTGCCAAAGTACCAACCTGATATAAATCTTCAAAAACAGGCTCATCAACATCAGCTTGTCTTTGTGCTACCAATAGGACTTGTTTATCTTGACGAATCGCGGCATCGAACGCCTCTATCGACATCCCTCTGCCAACAAATAACGGAATTACCATGTGCGGATACACCACAACATCGCGCAGTGGCAAAACGGGAATCAAATCATCTTTATTTAACTGTGTCATTTCGTTTGTTTCCTTTAACAGGATCTCAATAGATTACGATAGTACCCTACATGAGGGCGATTGAATAGAAAACAAGGGTTTTAAAAATCAGGCATAAAAAAGGGCTTATAAAAGCCCTTTTAAGTTAAACCAATTACTTGAAATTTCAGAATTTACGACTCTGCAACAGCGCGAGTTTGTTCTGATTCATACATTACAATCGGTTCTGATTTCCCATGAATCACGCTTTCATCAATGACTACCTTTGAAATTTTGTCATTAGATGGCAGTTCATACATCGTATCTAACAACACATTCTCAACAATTGTTCTCAAACCGCGTGCACCAGTTTTTCTTTCCATTGATTTTTTAGCTATTGCTGACAGAGAATCATCTCTGAACTCTAAATCAGCACCTTCCATTTCAAACAAATGTTTATATTGCTTAATCAATGCATTTTTAGGTTCTGTCAAAATTCGAATTAATGCCGCTTCGTCTAACTCTTCCAATGTTGCGACCACAGGCAAACGACCGACAAACTCAGGAATTAAACCATATTTAATTAAATCTTCGGCTTGCACTTCCGCGAATAATTCACCCACATTTTTAGTTTCGTCTTTACTCTTAACATCCGCAGAAAAACCGATTCCACCTTTGATATTTCGATTTTTAATCACTTTATCTAAACCAGCAAACGCACCGCCAACGATAAACAAAATATTAGCAGTATTAACCTGAACAAAATCTTGTTGTGGATGCTTGCGTCCACCTTCTTTCGGTACCGAAGCCACTGTGCCTTCAATCAACTTTAATAAAGCCTGTTGAACCCCTTCACCTGAAACATCCCGAGTAATTGATGGGTTATCAGATTTTCGAGTGATTTTGTCAATTTCGTCAATGTATACAATGCCAGTCTCAGCTTTTTCTACATCGTAATCACATTTCTGCAAAATTTTAAGAATAATGCTTTCAACATCTTCACCAACATACCCTGCTTCAGTCAGGGTAGTTGCATCAGCAATAGTAAAAGGCACATCCAATAATCTCGCCAAAGTTTCTGCCAATAAGGTTTTACCTGAACCGGTTGGCCCAATCAGCAAAATATTACTTTTACCCAATTCGACATCGGTTTTTTTAACGTTGCTGCGCAACCGTTTATAGTGATTGTAGACGGCGACCGCTAAAATTTTCTTAGCTTTATCTTGACCAATGACGTAATTATCAAGCTCTTGCTTAATTTCTTTTGGCTTCGGTAAAGAAGGTGAAGTAGTTGTGCTTTGTTCTTCAAGTAACTCATCCTTAATGATGTCATTACAAAGTTCTACGCATTCATCGCAGACATAAACCGAAGGCCCAGCAATTAATTTGCGAACCTCATTTTGGCTTTTGCCGCAAAAAGAGCAGTAAAGCAATTTTTCATCGTCTTTACTGTTTTTATCTTTACTCATGGAAGCTCCCATCGCACACCACTCAGATTTATTCAAATAAATAATTGAATAAACCTAAATTTAACATTCGATTAATCAATCTGCCTATTATGCAAAACTATTAAACAGTTCTACTACTTAAGACCTTATCAATTAAACCGTATTCGACAGCTTGTTCAGCACTCAAAAAATTATCTCTATCAGTATCTTGTTCAATTTTACTAAGTGGTTGACCAGTATGATGCGCTAAAACAGCATTCAATTTGTCACGAATTAATAAAATTTCACGGGCATGAATATCAATATCAGAGGCTTGCCCCTGAAATCCGCCTAAAGGCTGATGAATCATCACTCGCGAATGCGGCAAACAATAACGTTTGCCAGCTGCACCACCCGCCAATAACAAAGCCCCCATACTAGCTGCCTGACCAATACACATAGTACTAACATCAGGTTTGATAAATTGCATAGTGTCATAAATAGCCATCCCAGCAGTTACAGAACCACCGGGAGAATTGATATAAAGATGAATATCTTTATCTGGATTTTCTGACTCTAAAAATAATAATTGAGCAACAACCAGATTGGCCATGTAATCCTCGACCTTACCGACCAAGAAGATGACACGTTCTTTTAATAATCGCGAATAGATATCGAACGAACGCTCTCCACGCGCGGTCTGCTCAATCACCATTGGCACTAAGCCACCAGCGGCTTGTGGCTCTGTCATTCCTTGCATAGCATTTCGGATATACATTATTGGCCTCTGAAATTATTGTTTTTCCATCACATCGCTGAAACCTACAGTTTCATCGCTAACTTTTGCTTTGCTAACCACCCATTCAACCGCTTGATCTTCCATTACCATTTGTTGAACATCATTTAAGCGTTTTTTATCTGCGTAATACCAGTTGATTACATCTTCTGGTTTTTCATAGCTTTTCGCCATATCTTCAATCACTGAACGCACTTTTTCGTCGTCAATTTTGATTTCGTTTTGGCTAATGATTTCACCTAGTAATAAACCTAAAGTCACACGACGTTTGGCTTGATTTTCAAACATATCTCTGGGCAACTGCAAATCTTCCAATTTCAAACGCATTTTTTGTGCGCGTTCTGCATAAGGTTGCATCAATGCTTGAATTTCTTGATCAATTAAAGCATTAGGTACAGTAATTTCAACCTTCTCGTATAAAGCATCCATTACGTTGTTTTTAAGTTTATTTTTTAAACCTTGTAACAACTCTCTTTCCATATTAGCTCTAACGTCAGCGCGGAAATTATCAACGTCGCCATCTTCTACACCATAGGCTTTAATAAATTCTGCATCCAATTCAGGTAATGCTGGCGCTTCAACTTTAACTAATTCAATTTCAAATTCAGCGGTTTTACCAGCCAATTTTTCACTGTTATATTTTTCTGGGAATACAATAGAAAAGGTTTTATTGTCACCAGCAACTAAACCTTTTAATTCATCTTCAAAACCAGGAATCATTTGTTGACCACCAATTTCAACAGTATAATTCTCAACCTTGCCATCGGTGAAATTCTCACCTTCAGAAGTGCCCGCAAAATGAATCGTCACACGATCCTGCGCCTCTGATTTACGCTCAACCTCTACCCAAGTTTTCTTTTGTTGTCTTAATTTTTCAATCATTGCATCAACATCAGCATCGACAACGGCTGCAGATGGACGGCTGATTTTTAAATTAGCAACAGCATCTAAACTTACTTCAGGATAAACTTCGAATTCTGCGATATATTCAAAACCATCTTCTTTATCAACAGGTTGCAGATTAGGATAACCCGCTGGCGATAAATCTTGTTGTTGCAATGCTTCAAAGTAAGTCGATTGAATTAAATCACCATTGACATCGCTTTTAACTCTATCACCATACAGTTTCTTTACTATACTAACTGGCACTTTACCTGGACGGAAACCGTCAACCTTAACTTCCCGAGCTAGTTTCTTAAATTGCGCATCCATCTTTTCTTGAACAACAGACTCAGGGATACTAACAGTCATTTTTCGGCTTAATTCTGATGTCTTCTCGACAGAAACTTGCATTACATTACCTCAAAAATATAGGGGGACGATTTATTGAATAGGGATAGATAATTCTAAACTGTGGTAAAAACCACATATTTTTAAGCAATAATCAAGATAGTATTAATAAGACTGGTAATTCTAAAATTGCTTAATTTAACATACTATTATATTTGTACAGGCTTACTCAAGCAATAGGATAAGCAAAAAATGCACCATGTTAATGATGATTAAAAATGACAGGCGAAAAAAAAGCCCCTCTATTGCTAGAGGGGCTTTTGTGATAAGAGCTTGGCGATGACCTACTTTCACATGGCAACCTGCCACACTATCATCGGCGCAAAGCGGTTTCACTTCCGAGTTCGGGATGGGATCGGGTGGT
>JBJSYX010000286.1:0-7127 GCA_046090005.1 Methylomonas sp.
GCGACCACAGTAATCGGCGTACCCAACTGGGTAAAGCGATTTAATAGTGCCGCCCTAATTTGTAACTCGGCCACTTGGCTATTGAAGATTCGCGCATTGACGGGTTCGCCCAATAGCTTGAAGCAACGCATTTTAGTTTCCACCAAACTACGACGATGATAACCGCTCCATTTCTTCCAGATGGCTCTACCCAGTCGCTGCATCGCTCGAAGCGTTTCATTGAGGGCTTGAGCCCTGGATGTATTTTCTTTCCAGACACCATTATGACCGTGGCCGCCATTGATCGCATCATTCATCACTCGACCATTATTGAAATTGAAGGAGACAGTTATCGTAAAAATCAAAGCTTAAAAAATAAACTGATTAGTTAAACGAAATCGGACACGGTAATTGTCGTTAACCGGTCAGGATAGTTGGCGCGGGACAGTAGTTTTTCTGTTTCTTTTGAGCAGGTCATAAATTTGTTTAGCTTTAAGTATTCTGGCATGAAAAATTTGAAAGTCATTAAAATGATTGAATCCTTGCTTGTCAATCAGAATCATCGAATAGATTGCTGAGACTGAAATCTATGTGCGCTTGACCTAGTTGGTCCCTGTTTCAGTTGGTTTAAGTTCATCAACCTATTGAGGGCGTCTGTTTTTATTAGACCACTACATCATTAGTGGGTCAGTTTTGCATTATCGGTGACACACAAAATCTTTCGCGAAAACTAGCAACTCACTGACAAAACACAGTGGAATTTCAAGGCGTTATTCACGCAGGCGTTAATCAACATCCGTTACTTAAACTATGGAGACTGCGAACGATTTATGCAACAAAGCCAAATAAACGTAAAAAGTGATTTTTTATTGGCAAAAAATCAACTTAACTTGGGTGTTTGAAATTTCATGCGATAATTGAAGATTGAGAATTCAAACATTCGATACCGAGGATGCTTTTCAATGATTAAAAAGCTATGCGTAACAATAGTGTCAATACTTTTTTTAATCAACGTCAAACCAACACTTGCAGCAGAAAATAATCGAGAAATTGAAATAAAGTCCGCTTTATCACAGTATTTTTCCAATGACTTTATTACAACCCAAAATTTTCAATTTGGGGTTGATCATTGGACTGGCCCTAGTCGTGTGGATAACCCGCTATTACGCAATATGACAAAAACAGGCTATTACAGCACCGCAATACCTTGGGCTAAATATGTCGGTAGCTTTCAACCATTTGCTAATGATCGATCAAACATTAATCTCCATATGCGAACCGATCTTGATAACGGCTATAAGCTAGACCGATTTGATTATGACTTTTCCTTTACCCATTCTATAGGCATAAGGTTTGGTCTTGTAAATATGAAAATGAATTTATGTAGAATATACGAACCTGACAATCCTTGGATTATGGAACCCTCGACATCCTGCAGAATCACTGGAAAAAGTATATATAGGTCATCAAATTCGAGCCCTGGCGTTCAAATATATCTAAATTCATTCAATGATACTTGGTTTTTTTCCTATCAAGCGGGTTACTATAAGCCAAATTTTTTAGGTTACGATAAAACAGAATATGGATTTCAAAATTATATCACAGCCTATAATTACTTTAGTAGCATACCAAATCAGACAAAACAAAATGATAAGATTGGCTTTAACTTTCAGGCATTCAATCCAAATCATGATATAGACTTCAGATTGGGGCTAATTCTTACCTCATCAACCGCTAACTCATCAGTATTTAATGGACAAATAGATAATGATAAATTTTACAAAGTGAATGCCGAAGGCCCACAATCCAATCAATATAAAATCATCTTCAGCTCTATAAGAACTTCTGTTCATGACAAAATCGGTATCACCTTAACCTTCAATTATTATAATGGCTCAACTTATACACCTAATCAAGTTGGCACAGATAACTTTTTATTCATAATGCCATCAGTAATACAAGCGGGTGGGTACAGTAATGTCAATGTCCAAAATTTTGGTGCTGAAATAAGTTTCCCAATCACCGAGTCTTCAAAATTAGTTACTTATATTGGAAATGCTATTGTTAACTTAGACGAATTTAACTACCCATATAAAAGTAACAAAAAAATGATTTCTGCATCATACCGATCAAATTTTACAAATGGGATATACTGTATTACTCAAGCAATGACTGGATATTCAGATAACACATATAGTAACGACAAGGAAACAGTTTCAGAAACCACACTAGGCTTTAGATTTGGCTATCAATTTTAATACGAATGAAAAAAATTACATTAATACTTTCCATTTTATATTCTACCCTTGCCAATTCAATAGAAATTCCTTGGTATTTTGACGACCCAAGTATTACACAGAAATCATCAATTAATGCAAATCAATTAGTTTTAGGTGCTATCAATAAGCCCGTCGTAGTGGCCGTTATAGATAGCGGTGTGAATTCTGATCATCCCAGCCTAAAAGGCAAAGTTCTGCCAGGTTTTGATATGGTTTCAGCAGACATAAATCCGCGTGGAGGACGAAGTTCAAATTATTTTCCCGATGCGAAAGATGCTAAATGCCCATCCACTCATCAAACAAATGGCTCCAATTCCAATCATGGCACCGAGGTTGCGAGTGTCATTACTGGCAATGGAGAATTAAGTGTAAATGGCATAAATCCTTCTGCAATGATTTTGCCTATAAGAGCCATAGGTCCCTGTTCGGCTAATTATAAAGACTTAATTGACTCAATTCTTTGGGCGGTAGGTCTGCCTGTAGAAGGTGTCCCAGATAATCCAACACCTGCAAAAGTACTTAATATCAGTATTGCCGGCGGAAATACTATCTGTAGCGATAACCTACAAGAGACAATTAATAAAGCATCTGCCAAAGGTGCGATTATTATTAGTGCGGCAGGTAATACTTTTGGTAAAGCTGCGCAAGAGCCATCGGTTTGTAAAGGCGTCATCAGTGTTGGCTCAGTTAATCCTGATAAATCATTAACATTTTATAGCCCACATGATTCAAGAATACAATTGTATACACCCGGTGGCGGGAAGAATATCAATGATGAAAAAGGGATTATTAATCGCATCAAGGTAGCAACATTTCGCGAAGATATTTTAGGCAATTTAGAAGCAATCGGCGCCTATACAGCTATAGGTACAAGTTATTCATCACCAATGGTTGCCGGTGTAATTGCCGATATATTATCAGGAAAAAACTCAATCACTCCTGAAGAATTGCTCACAGAAATTAATAAACAATTACCCTTAGATTCTGAATATGGCTATCGAATTCTTAATTATGAAAAACTTAAAAGACCTACAATTAGCCAAAACACTAATAACAACTAAGATACTGATATTGATTAGGCATTTTTTCAATATAACCTATACTAGGATAAGAACTCGTTACACATGAAATCATTGCACTATCAGATTGAACCACTTTTATATGGCGATCGATTATCGAATTCTTGTTGGTAAATGATTGTATGACCGAGGTTTTAATTCCCAAGTTTTCATAGAGTTTTTTAGTAGCAGAATGGGTATCAGGAAAAATACAAATTAACACTTGTTCCCCATCAATATTTTTTGAACCAAATGAAAAAATATCCATGACATCTTGGATTGTCATATTGCTTTTCGCCAAACCACCCGAAACATTAAACCTTACTTCGTTACTATTGGCATTACTTGATAAATGCTCTGGTTTAGAACAAAGTAACTCAATTGAATAAGCGTCAATTGAATAGATTAATAAAACAACTATTCCGCATAAACTCAGTTTGTCAGCCAAAAAGCAATCCAATATTTTTTTCATAAGCATCATAATTTATGCTAATTTAGTAACTCCTTCCCCTTAATCCAAATATAAAATTAGGGGGGGGAAGTTTTTTCTAGCGACTAGCGTAAGAAGCCTGATAACGCGCAATGCCGTCAATCACCTCTTTTCTGGCTTCTTCCAAACCACCCCAACCTTCAACACTGACCCACTTACCTTCTTCCAAATCTTTGTAATGCTGGAAAAAATGGGTGATTTTCGCCAGTTTATCCGGCTGCATATCGCGGTAATCGGTAACGTGGTTATAAAATGGCGTCAGCTTAGGCATAGGCACCGCTAACAGTTTTGGATCGGCACCGGCTTCGTCGATCATTTTCAACACCCCCACAGGTCGACAGGTAATCACACAACCACTTAACAATGGCGCAGGTGAGACAATCATCACATCCACCGCATCCCCATCTTCTGACAAGGTTTGCGGAATATAGCCATAGTTACAGGGATACTGCATGGCCGTGCCCATAAAACGGTCAACGGTTAATTCACCGGTCAATTTATCCACTTCATACTTAACCGGATCGCTAAAGGCGGGAATTTCGATGATGACATTAATTTCGAACGGGATATTGTTTCCGGCAGAAACTTTAGTAAACGACATTAACATCCTCCTGATATAAAAATAAACGCTGTTATTATAGCAACAGTTAAAACTTGACCGAGGTTAATTAGGTGTTAGGCAGCTTAGATAAAATGACCACTGAACTGGGCACCCCAGTCACATATCGCTTACCATTAGGTCAGCAACTGTTAGATTTAAACCCATTGATTGGCCAAAAAATCAGCTTACATCACAGCGGACAGATTTTTTGCACTCATTGTCAAAAGAAAACCAGCAAAAGCTTTAACCAAGGCTATTGCTACCCCTGCTTTATCAAACTGGCCCAATGCGATATGTGCATTATGAAACCGGAAACTTGCCATTATGACGTCGGCACTTGCCGCGAGCCGAGCTGGGGCGAACAATTTTGCTACCAAACGCATTACGTTTATCTCGCCAATTCATCGGGTATCAAAGTTGGCATCACCCGAGAAACCCAAATCCCAACTCGCTGGATAGATCAAGGTGCGGTACAGGCCTTACCGATTTTCAAAGTCAAATCCCGACACATTTCCGGCTTGGTCGAAGTGGCCATCGCCGAGCACGTCAGCGACAAAACCAGCTGGCAGCAAATGCTAAAAAACAATGTCGAACCGTTAGATTTAACCACGATACGCGATGACCTAATCAGCAAATGCCAACAGCGTTTAGCAACTATTAGCCAACAATTTGGCGCTGATGCTATCGAAACATTACCGAGCGCAGAAAGCATCAACATCCATTACCCTGTGTTGCAATACCCAACCAAGGTTAAATCTTTTAATTTAGATAAAGATTCCACAGTGAGCGGTATCTTGCAAGGCATCAAAGGCCAGTATTTATTACTGGATACTGGTGTGATTAATATCCGTAAATTTACCGGATATGAAGTGGAAATTAGTTATTAAAGAGGTTAGAACACACTATCGAGATTGATGCGTTGCATGTTACTAGCCACACATCCTACACTTAACGAAGGTTACGAGTTAGTTTATTTAACCAATTACACGCTCAATTCCTTGTAATTTCTATCAAACAAAGCCGAAGCATATCATTCGCTTCGGCTGCACTCAGCCAACGGCAAATAGGTTAATCACTGGTGCTACGCAACGCTATCAGCATTCAGTATGTCTAAGTGATCTATAAAGTATCTAAAGGAAAAGTAACCCACTGCATAACATCAGTTCTGCAAAGCCTCCAACTCATCCCATCTCAAATAAGCCGCATTCAATTCCTCGTCAGTCGCTTTTAATCGCTCCAAACAAGCCGCCACCGCTTCTGGACTCTGTTTATAAAACTCAGCACTATTAATATTAGCGTTCAACTCGGCTTGTAGATTTTCTAGCTCTTCAATCTTCAACGGTAATTGCTCTAACTCGCGCTGTTCTTTAAAACTGAGTTTTTTAACCGCTGCCGATTTGGGTTTTTCTTTTTTAACGGTTTCTTCGGCTATTTTGGCAGCCGCTGCTTTTTGAGTTTTCTCTTTTAACGCAAACCAATCAGCATAACCGCCGATATATTCATTAACCTGTGCTTCGCCTTCAAACACTAAAACGCTGGTGACCACGTTGTCTAAAAATTCACGGTCATGGCTGACTAATAATAAAGTGCCTTGGTAATCGACCAGTTTTTCTTCGAGAATTTCTAGGGTTTCCAAATCCAAATCATTGGTCGGTTCGTCCATGACGATTAAATTAGCCGGTTTGGTAAATAAACGCGCTAATAACAAACGATTTTTTTCACCACCTGACAAACTTTTAACCGGCGAACGAGCGCGGGCTGGAGCGAATAAAAAGTCGGCTAAATACGACATCACATGGCGTTTGCCTTCGGCGGTATCGACAAATTCACCACCATCTAACACGCTGTCAGCGACCGACATTTCAGGATCGAGCTGTTCCCGCAACTGGTCAAAATAAGCAATTTGCAGATTAGTTCCTAATTCAATCGTGCCTTGAGTCGGTTGTAATTGGCCTAATAGCAATTTCAACAAGGTCGATTTACCGGCACCGTTATTGCCGATTAAGCCGATTTTGTCGCCGCGCTCAACCAATAATGAAAAATCTTTCAATATCACTTTATCTTGATATTGGAAGCCAACATCGACTGCTTCCACCACTTTTTTGCCGGATGAATCGCCTTTTGATAAGGCCAATTTTGCCGTGCCTTGGGTGTTGCGGCGTTCGCTGCGTTCGGCGCGGAGTTTTTTCAAAGCTCTGACTCGGCCTTCGTTACGGGTACGACGCGCTTTAACCCCTTGGCGAATCCAAGCCTCTTCTTTGGCGAGTTTTTTATCAAACTCGGCATTTTGATTGGCTTCATCTTCTAATGCGGCAGCTTTGCGAACTAAATAATCCTGATAATTGCCCGGCCACGACACTAATTGACCGCGATCCAAATCAATAATCCGTGTCGCCAGTTTTTGCAAAAAGGCTCTATCGTGAGTGACGAACAATACCGCACCTTGGAAGGCTAAAATTTGTTCTTCCAACCAAGCAATGCTTTCAAAATCCAGATGATTGGTTGGCTCGTCGAGCAATAACACTTCCGGTTCAATCACCAATGCTCTCGCCAACGCCACGCGGCGTTTCCAGCCACCGGATAAACTGCCCACTTTGACTTCAGCGGGTAATTGCAGTTTGCTTAAAATCGCTTCGACGCGGGTTTGAAACGCCCAGCCATTAGCAGCTTCCAGTTTATGCTGAACATCGCCTAAGGCTTGTAATGATTGCTCGCGGCCA
>JBJSYX010000287.1:0-2087 GCA_046090005.1 Methylomonas sp.
CTTGGGCATTACAGCTTCAGGTCAGTGAATTCCTTCTTAACATGGGTCCGGCAGTCGATTTATGCAACAAAGCCCATTTATATTATTTTTGTTATAAACTCTATTTCCCACCAAAGATATTACGTCAATATCATTATTTACAATAGCTATTAGTAAAGAACTAGCAGTCCACATATTCTCTCTTGACAATCTATCAAGAGATTCAACCAATAAACAAGATCCTTTCTCAACATCACCATTTTTAATTCTATCCAAAAAATTTTTTAATTCACCAAACTCTTTATTATCACTATTAAAAGCACTAATTCCATCATCCACTTTTAATGTATTATCGAGAATAAAATTATTCTCATCACAATATTTTTCAGCTAATGATTTTTGTCTTCTGACACTATCGCCTTTCTCTTGTTTTTTACTTGAAAACCTTATGTAACTGTATGCTCGTCTCATTTTACAAACCAAATTATGTTAATTTAAATTTCAAATTTAATAAACGATAAATAATTATAATATAGTGGTACAACTCTCTCAACCTAGCCTATAATAATGGCCGTTTATTATCAAAAAATTTTTAGGTGTAAATCTTGGGAGACTCGATATGCTATTTAACTCTATAATTTCTGCAGAATACTTACTTGAACAACTCCACAACCCAAATTTGATTGTTTTCGATTGTCGATTCTCATTAGCAGATACGGATGCTGGTTATAGAAATTATAGACAGTCTCATATTTGTGGTGCTCACTATGTTGATTTAAATAAAGATCTTTCATCACCAGTTCGCGATTACACTGGTCGTCATCCGCTACCCGATTTTAGGGTTTTAACTAAAAAACTATGTTCATGGGGCGTTCACAATCGTAAACAAATAGTTGTGTATGATGACAATTGTGGTGGTTTTGCTGCTCGTATGTGGTGGTTATTGCGTACTATGGGCCATGAAAATGTAGCCGTCCTAGATGGTGGTTTTTCATACTGGTTGACTCATAAATTTCCTACCACCACTTCTTTACCGAAAACTAATCAACTAACAACTTTTAGAACTTATCTTGATGACAATCAGTGGTTGAAAACATTGGATATTGAAAATGGTCTAGCCACAAACAGCATTTTGCTAATTGACGCAAGAACATCTGAACGTTTTCATGGCTTACAAGAACCAATTGATCCAATCGCAGGACACATTCCCAAAGCTATCAACCGACCATTTCAGCATAATTTCGATACCAATGGTTTATTCTTAAAGCCCAATATTCTTCGTGAAAAATTTCTCAATATCACAAATTCAATTGAACCAAACAAAGTAGTTCACATGTGTGGTTCGGGAGTTACAGCCATATGTAATCTGCTTGCTATGGAAGTAGCTGGGCTGCATGGTTCTAAACTATACGCTGGGTCATGGAGTGAATGGATCACCAACAAAAACCGAGCTGTCGCCTCTGGCTATTAATGTAGTATATGACTGAACAATGGTTACTGGTTGTCATAATTTATTAGCGATGGAAGTAGCGGGATTAAGCGGTTCAAAACTTTATGCGGGGTCGTGGAGTAAATGGATTGTGAATAAGAATAGACCGGTTGCGCAAGACTAAAATCGACCCGTTACTACCGGTCAACTCATTTGCACCAATGTCTGCAAATATCGTCTCTTTCAGACACGGGGTTCGCGGATAAAAAAAACGATACCGGTTGCGACAAAAGCGAACAGGCCTGATGCAACAAAAACCAAGCTGTAATCACCAATCAAGCTATGCAGGTAACCAGCACTGTAGGCGGCAATCGCCGCCCCGATTTGATGGGCAAAGCAAATCCAACCGAAAACCACGCCGAGGTTTTGTTTCCCGAACAAGTCTGCGGTCAATGCCGAGGTTGCCGGAATGGTCGACAGCCAATTCATGCCGTAAATTACCGAGAAAAACATTAATTGTCCGGTAGTATCTATGCTGGGCAGTAATATCAGCGTTACGCCTCTGACGCCATAATAAAACACTAGCGGCCAGCGCTTGCCAAACCGGTCGCATAACCAACCCGATAAAACGGTGCCGAATACATCGGCTGCGCCCATGACGCCTAGCGACATCGCCATA
>JBJSYX010000288.1:0-3585 GCA_046090005.1 Methylomonas sp.
CCAAGAATTAGGCAAAGGTAGTTATGGTTTGCCGCAAATTCTGCAATATCTAGCCCTGACCTCACCTCGGGTATTTTATGAACTAATGCCTTCTGCCGCATTGCTGGGTAGTTTGTTTGTGGTTGGCGCGATGGCTAATAATCGTGAAATCGTGGCGATGCGAGCGATTGGCTTATCCACTTTATGGATTATTCGCACCATTATGTTGGCAGGATTAGTCTTGGTGATAGTCTCTGTGCTGGTCGGTGAATTGATTGCCCCAGGCTGTGAGCGCGAGGCTCAGATTCTCAAAACCACCGCACAAAACAATAATGAAATCATGCTGCGCTCCCAATACGGTATGTGGCTACGGGAAGGTAATCGTTTTATTAATGTCAGAAAGCTACTGGATGACGGTTCGTTAAATGATGTGCGGATTTATGAAATTAACGACCGACACCAATTAACCGATATGACTCATGCCGAACATGCGCAGTTTTTAGGTAAAAACCAATGGCGTTTGCAAAACGTTCAGCATTCTCAAATTGGTAACCGCCAGGTTTTTGCCAATAACGTCACTGAACAAGCTTGGCAATCGACAATTGATTCCGATTTGTTGAAAGTCACTGTGGTTAATTCTGACAATCTTTCCATCTACGATTTGTTGATGTACATCGACTTTTTGAAAGATAACAACCAAAAATCACAAAGCTATGAATTAGCCTTTTGGAGTCGCTTGGTTAATCCGTTTGTGACTTTCGTGATGTTGATGGTTTCAGCGCCATTCGTGATTGGCATCGGTCGCGGCACCAGTACTGGAGGACGAATTATGATTGGGGTGTTGATCGGCATGACCTTTAACATTTTCGACAAAATTGCCGGCCATGTTGGCTTGGTATATGACTTTAATCCGATTGTTATGGCAGTTTTACCAAGCGCATTGGTGTTTTTAGGGGCGGTGTATGCCGTCCGGCGGCAAATTTAGATGAATGACGCTGATGTATCCGAGATACATCAGCGTACCAAGCAATTTATTTACGGGTCATAAAGAAAAACAGGCCTTTGCATTTCAGAATCATATTACTGCCTTCCAATTCCAATACCGAGCAATCTTCGTATTTTTCACGACCTGGAGTGATTTGTTTTTTAATCACGCCATTTTCAACGCTGTATTTGATAGGAATATCCATCTGCGCGGTTCTGCCTAACGTATCTTCACCAATGGTCATTAAAGTGCCATTGTTTTGAAAATCCCAAGTCACATTCAAGGCTTTTTTCTCTTTGTCTAAGCCCATTGATTCGGCAGTGACTTTCCATTTACCGAGAATTTTTGAATTATCTTGCAAAGTAACGTCTGCTTGGGCCACGCCCGCAGCCAATACGACAAATAGTGATAAGAGAGTTGTTATTGTTTTCATTAGATGCTCCCGGCCCAGCAAGGGCTAAAAATTGAAGCCGGAATATAACACATTCAACAGACTTCAAGCCTGTTCGCTAACTAACCAATCTAAACGGGTTTTTGAAAGGAAATCATGCCAACACAAGCGTTGCGGATTAAATAAGCACCAGAAAAAACCTAAGCCAATACAAGCCCAAGAAACAATCGCAACCACAAAGCGAATCGCTGCTTGTGACCAAGTTACAGCACCAGCTTGATCGCTAATCAACTTGATTTTCCAAGCCCGCATGCCAAGGGTTTGACCACCATGGGTCCAAAACCAGCCGTAGAAAACGAAACTGACGCTTAATAGATAGAGAGGATAAAGCGGTTGATGAGAGGTAAATGCTTCACCGCCATTAATTGGTAAAGCGATAACAGTCGCCAAAAATAATACCGCCAATAGCAACATAAAATCGTAACTAATGGCAGCTAATCGACGTAAAAAACCCGGCGCCATTGCAGTAACAGCGCCGGGTTTTTGGGATGATTTTTTATTTGGCGTTTGCAATTATTTATTTTCAAACAGTTCGAGTTTTTGGCCTAAATACATGCTCATGACAACTAAGCCACCCAACATCACCGCAGAAAATGCAAAAGGTGGTCTGTGAAAAACCAATACAAAGAAATCAACTACGAACAAACTGGTAAACAATGGACGATCAATTAAACCATTCAACAATTTTTTAAACATTTTTTCCCCCAGGCATTTTTAAAATCGCCCACATACTTCGACCAATGCCGAGAAGATGAGTGCTTTGTTGTTATTGCGTCTTGGCAGCGACGCGCGACGCGATTTTACTATATCGAAGGTGAATGTGAAAGAAAGGCTTGATTGAGCTGGAAACTTGCATGATGTTATGATACGAGCCAAACAGATTATAAATTCTCATTAAAAGCAGTTAATTGACAACAAAAATAACAATAGCCAAGGAATAGTGCCATTTTAAGTTTCATCAAAAAAATCTTTTCGCCTGCCGAGCAACAAGCAGCGACAGCGGGTTCAGTAAAGATTTACACACGTTCTGAGCATACTATCTCACGCTCACAAATCAGCGAAAATGCCCTGAAGGTATTGGTACGCCTGAAAAAAGCTGGTTTTGAGGCTTATTTAGTCGGTGGTTGTGTCCGCGACTTATTATTAGGCCGCGAACCGAAAGATTTTGACGTTGCCACCAACGCCAGCCCCGAACAAGTTAAACAAATTTTCCGCAACTGCCGAATTATTGGCCGCCGTTTCCGCTTGGCGCATGTGTTTTTTGGCAGAGAAATTATCGAAGTGGCTACCTTTAGAGGATCGGAGCCCGAAGATTCTGAACAACAAGTCGTACATGAAGACGGGCGCTTATTGCGTGACAACGTCTTCGGCACCTTAGAACAAGATGTCTGGCGTCGTGACTTTACCGTCAACGCCCTGTATTACAACATCCGTGATTTTTCAGTGGTTGATTACACGGGTGGCATGCAAGATCACGCGGCCGCCATGTTACGTTTAATCGGCGACCCTAGCATCCGCTATCGTGAAGACCCTGTCAGAATGCTACGCGCCGTGCGCTTTGCCGCCAAGCTCGGGTTTACCCTGCATCCTGACACCGAAGCCCCAATCCACGAATTACATCCCTTACTAAAAAGCATTCCATCCGCCCGTCTTTACGATGAAGTATTGAAACTGTTTTTATCAGGCTACGGACTGCAAACTTTTGAAATGCTCCGACATTACGGCCTGTTTGGGATACTTTTTCCCGACACCGAGCGTTGCTTACAAAGCCAACAACATGACTTTCCACGCATGTTCTTGATTCGCGCACTGGAAAACTCTGACCGACGCTTTAACGATGGCAAAACCCTAACCCCTTATTTCTTGTTAGCGGCTTTGTTATGGGAACCCTTGCAATTTGCAGTACAAAAACGCTTGGCTCATGGCGAACATGAAACCCTCGCCTATCAAAATGCCGCCAATGAAATCCTGACTCGGCAAATTAAAATAACCGCTATGCCACGCCACATCACTCAATCAATGCGTGATGTCTGGTTTTTACAAAACAAATTCAGCCGCACGGTTGGTGTTCGGCCTTATCGCTTGTTAGAGCAGGCTAAGTTTCGTGCCGCTTTCGACTTTTTACAATTACGCGCAAAAACCGGTGGCACCGATCCCGAATTAGTCAAAT
>JBJSYX010000289.1:0-2079 GCA_046090005.1 Methylomonas sp.
GACACACCATGCTCACCAAAGCTGCCGCCTGCGCGCCCATTAACGCAGCAGCGCTCCCACCGCCCGGCGTCGCTTGCTTGCTGGCTAATAGCTCAAGATAAGTTTGCAATGATTGCTGTTTAATTTCGCTCATCATCAACCCTTAGTTTTCTCTGCGCCAAATGGTATTGCCGCCAGCGACATCTTCCAGCACCACACCCTGGGCTTTTAATTGATCGCGAATGCTATCCGCTTGCGCCCAATCTTTATTGGCTTTAGCTGCCTTACGATCTGCAATTAACTGTTCGATTTGCTCAGCGCTAATACCATCATCACCAGCACCACCTTTTAAGAACTGCTCAGGCTCATCTTGCAACAAGCCCAACAACGCCGCTAACGCTTTTAAAGTCGCCGCCAACACTTGTTTATCGTCCGCTTTATTCAGCTCACGCGCCAAATCAAACAACACCGACAACGCCACCGGCGTATTAAAATCATCATCCATCGCCTGCTGGAAACGCTCGACATAAGCTTGATCCAAAGCAACGTCAGCAATTTCAACCCCACGCAACGCCGTGTACAAACGCGTCAATGCCACACCTGCTTCATCCAGCTGCTCATCGGAATAATTCAACGGACTACGATAATGGCTAGACAAAATAAAGAACCGAATAATCTCAGGTCGATATTGCTTCAACACCTCGCGCACGGTAAAAAAGTTGCCCAAAGGTTTGGACATTTTCTCTTCATTAACCCGTACAAAACCATTGTGCATCCAATAATTAACAAAAGTTTCACCGGTTGCGCCTTCGGACTGAGCAATCTCATTTTCGTGATGCGGAAATTGCAAATCCATACCGCCGCCGTGAATATCAAAATGATTACCTAAGCAGCAAGTAGACATCGCCGAACATTCAATATGCCAACCCGGACGCCCCTTACCCCAAGGCGAATCCCAAGCTGGCTCATCCGGCTTAGCCATTTTCCACAACACAAAATCCATAGGATCGCGTTTGGCGCTATCAATATCGACCCGCTCACCGGCTTGCAAATCCTCAATATTTTTACCCGACAATTTGCCATAGCCTTGAAAACGACTCACCGCGTAAAACACATCCCCATTGCTACCAACATAAGCAAACTGTTTATCAATTAAAGTCACTATCATTTTAATAATGTCATCAATTGATTGGGTCGCTCTTGGCTCAATATCCGGCGGCAACACCGACAAAGCACGTTCATCTTCATGCATCGCCTCAATAAACCGCTCAGTCAACGCCATAAATGATTCGCCATGCTCATTAGCACGTTGAATAATTTTGTCGTCAATATCAGTGACATTACGCACATAAGTCAGCTGATAACCGGAATGACGCAAATAACGCGCCACCGTATCAAACACCACCATCACCCGCGCATGGCCAATATGACAGTAATCGTAAACCGTCATCCCACAGACATACATACCGACGTTAGGATAGTTTCTAGGTTTAAACTCTTGCTTGCTTCTGGTTAAGGTATTGTAGATTTTCAACATGATGATAATGATTGGATACAGCAAAACAGCCAGCAATCTAACAAGATTCCAGCTTCTCTTTCAAGATAAAAACACATAGAATTCGGCGCTTACAGCAATCTTGAGGAAATCTAATGCGTAAAGCCCTTGTTTATTTAATGCTGTTTTTATTCACAACCCTTTCATTTGCAACGGAAAAGAAAATGTCCGACACCCAAACCAAAGTAAAATTAACCACTTCACTTGGCGCGATTGTTATTCAACTTAACAACGAAAAAGCCCCGATTTCAGCCGCTAACTTTGCCACCTATGTCAAAGAAGGCTTCTACAACGGCACGATTTTTCACCGTGTCATTCCTGGCTTTATGGCGCAAGGCGGTGGTTTTGATACCGGTTTCAACCAAAAATCCACCAACCCAACCATCCAAAACGAAGCCGACAACGGCTTACAAAACACCCGTGGCAGTATCGCGATGGCGCGCACCAACGCCCCACATTCAGCCAGCGCACAATCCTTTATCAACGATAAAGACAACAGCTTTTTAGACCACACCAGCCCAACCCCAAGCGGCTGGGGTTATGCG
>JBJSYX010000290.1:0-2198 GCA_046090005.1 Methylomonas sp.
AAAAAACCAAGCAGAATGCTATGAGGAGGATCTGCTAAGTATTACAACACCAGGAGGTAGTTACAAATTCGGCGCTTAGCGGTTTGATGCTATGCGAGCAATGTTGATAAACATTGAAGCAGTGGCGAAAAGCACTGCGGAGATGACGAAGAGTCCAGAAATGAAGCTTGAGATGCCGGCGATATACAATGCGCCTACTAAGATGTCTTTACTTAAGTTGTTCATGCTTTTCCTTTACCTAACTTGTGCTTTCACAAGCTCTCTATGTCGTTTCTCTCTTAACTGCAGCCTACTATACAGGATAAACATAAGTTTACAATTAGGCATAAGTTAAACAAATTGTATAAAATTAGGAAACAATAAACATGTCAACCATTTTTGGCTATTAACAAAGGGGGGCCCTAATGGATAAATTAACCAGTATGAACGTGTTTGTGCGTGTCGCCAAAGCGGGTAGCTTTGCCGGTGCCGCCAAAGATTTGGACATTTCCCGCGCCATGGCGACCAAGCACATTATGCAGTTGGAAAACGAACTCAACACCCGCTTATTCAACCGTACCACTCGCAGCTTAAGCCTCACCGAAGCCGGTGAAGAATATCTGGATCGCTGCCAACAAGTGCTTTTGGACGTTGAGGAAATGGAATCGGCAGTCACCAAATTACAAACCGAGCCACGCGGTATTTTAAAAATCTGTGCGCCGCCAGTGATTGGTGCGACACACATTTCCCCAGCCATGACTGATTATCTTAAAAATTATCCTGACCTTTCAGTAGAAATGATTTTAAAAGGCGGTCAGGTAGATTTGATTGATGAGGGTGTTGATATTGCAATTTATCTGGGGCAATTAAATGACACCAGTTTAGTGGCGAGAAAAATCGCTACTTCGTCTTTAGTGGTTTGCGCCTCACCGGAATATCTGAAAACCCACGGCACCCCGCAAGATCCAGAAGACTTGGAAAATCACAGCTGCTTAATCAACTGGGCGATCCCACCGCGCAACAAATGGCGCTTTAAGGGCATCCTTGGTGAACGGATGGTTAAAGTTACCGGTCGGATGCAAGCCAATATGGCCGACCCAATCCGTAATGCGGCGGTTAACGGCTTAGGAGTGATTATGCTACCTCGCTACATCGTCGGTCGTGATATTGAACTGGGGCGACTGGAAGTCATCATGGAACAATACGGTATTGCTCCATTGGAAATTTACGCGGTTTATCCACATCGCAAATATTTATCCGCCAAAGTCCGTTCGTTTTTGGAATTTATCCAAGGCTGGCTACCACACCGGATTGGCATGGATCCACCTTAGCCAATTAGCGACAAAATCCTCCTCAAACTGCCGTTGTCACAATCCGTTTTCTTGACCGAACCCTGTGTAATGCGATAATGGCAACCTTAAATTGGCTGGCTTACTGTTTTATCAAACATTTAGCCACAAAAAATCCGTCAAAAAGACCTGTTTTTTACCCCAATAACTCTCCAATCGGCGACTTGCAGCGCAGCTGATTAACCAAACTCATCGCGGAGCGAAGCTAAATGATAGAAAACCTCGACCCTAAACAAGCCTGGGACGTATTACAAAGCAATCCGGCAGCTGTGCTAATTGATGTCAGAACAGCGATTGAACACGGCTTTGTCGGTCATCCACCAAAAGCCATTCATGTCGCCTGGAAAGAATTTCCTGGTATGCAGCTGAACGCTAATTTTGTTAATCAAGTACAGCAACATGCCACCGACAAAAGCGCCCCCATTCTTTTACTGTGCCGTACAGGTGTACGTTCTGTTGAAGCAGCCAAAGCTTTAGAAGCCGCTGGCTATCAACATTTGATTAATATCGTGCAAGGTTTTGAAGGCGCATTAGACGAAAACAAACACCGTGGCAACATCGACGGCTGGCGTTTTCATGGCCTACCGTGGCAACAAAGCTAAACCCCACTGACAACCCTTGGGTTAATTTACCCAACTCATTCTTTTTAAAAACCATTAAGTAAATCCTGTGATAGAAAAACTCAGAAATATTGCCATCATCGCTCACGTTGACCATGGCAAAACCACCCTTGTTGACCAACTTTTACAACAATCCGGCACTTTCGACTCTCACGAAAAAGTCGATGAAAGGGTCATGGACTCCAACGCTTTAGAAAAAGAGCGCGGCATTACCATTTTGGCGAAAAACACCGCGATTGACTGGAACGGC
>JBJSYX010000291.1:0-2811 GCA_046090005.1 Methylomonas sp.
CCGAAGTCGAACAATTACGCGACGTCTACCTATACACCGTTGACGACTTACAGCATACCGTAAATCAAAATATGGACTCGCGCCGTCGTGCCGCCGAACAAGCCGAAGAAATTATCGACACCAAAGTTGAACATTTTCTGGCTTGGCTACGCTCACAAGGCGCTCAAGAAACCATCCGTGATTACCGCCTGCAAGCCGAACTCACCCGCGATGAGGTCCTGCAAAAAGCCCTCAGCCAACTCAACAGCGGCGCACCTGCAGATGAAGTTTTACGACACTTCGCGCATACTTTAACCAACAAACTGATCCACACGCCTTGCGCCCAACTGCGCGAAGCCGGCGCTAACGAACGCCACGACCTGATTGCCGCCTCGCGCGAAATTTTCAAATTACGATAAACCTTATGAAATCCTCAATCCAAACTAAATTAGAAAACCTCGGTGAACGCTTCGAAGAAATCACCGTTTTACTTTCACAACCGGAAGTACAAAGCAATCAAAACCAATTTCGCAGCCTCAGCCAAGAATATGCTCAGCTTGACCCTATCGTTACCTGCTATCGTCAATATCAGGAAAACGAAGCCAATTTAGAATCCGCTAAAGAAATGGCCAAAGACAGCGACCCTGAATTACGGGAAATGGCTAAAGAAGAAATTAACCAAGCCACCGCACAACGCGATGAACTCGAACAACAACTACAAATTTTATTGCTACCTAAAGATCCCAACGACAACCGTAACGTCTTCTTAGAAGTTCGCGCCGGCACAGGCGGTGATGAAGCGGCGATTTTCGCTGGCGATTTGGCGCGTATGTATCAACGTTATGCAGAAAGAACCGGCTGGAGCACCGAAATCATTAACGAAAATCGTAGTGAATTGGGCGGCTTTAAAGAAGTCATCATGCGAGTCAGCGGCCAAAATGTGTATTCACAATTAAAATTTGAATCTGGCACCCACCGCGTACAACGAGTCCCTGCCACCGAATCGCAAGGCCGCGTCCACACCTCAGCCTGTACCGTAGCAATCATGCCAGAAGTCGATAGCGTCGATGAAATCGACATCAACCCTGCCGACCTGAAAATCGACACCTACCGCGCATCCGGCGCTGGTGGTCAGCACGTTAACCGAACCGAATCAGCGATCCGTATCACCCACATCCCAACCGGCGTGGTAGTCGAATGTCAGGATGAACGCTCGCAACATAAAAACCGCGCTCGCGCTATGTCGGTATTACAAGCCCGCTTATTGGCCGCTGCGCAAGAAAAACAACAAAGCGAACAATCAGAAAATCGTAAATTACAAGTCGGTAGCGGTGACCGTTCGGAACGGATTCGCACCTACAACTACCCACAAGGCCGCCTCACCGACCACCGCATCAACTTAACCTTGTACAAACTGGAAGAAATCATGGAAGGCGGTTTAGACAGCGTGATTCAACCGTTAATTCACGAACACCAAGCTGAATTACTCACCCAACTGGGCAATGGTTAACAGCGTAACGGCCTTATTAGATCAGGCCTACCAGCAACTGGCAGCAGTATCCGACTCGGCATTGCTCGATGCCGAAGTGTTACTCTGCCACTGCCTAGATAAAAACCGTTCCTTTATCCGCGCTTGGCCCGAACATCAACTAACCGACCAGCAAGCTGCCGAATTTCTCGCCTTAATCACCCAGCGCCAGCAAGGTGTACCGGTTGCCTATTTAACCGGCGAACGCGAATTCTGGTCACGCTCATTCAAAGTCAATCCCGACGTGTTAATTCCACGCCCCGACAGCGAACTATTGATTGAACTCAGTCTGGATTTATTACCGGCTAATCAGGTCAGCAAAATTATCGACCTCGGCACCGGTTCTGGTATTTTAGCCATCACCCTCGCCGCCGAACGTCCGGCATCACAAGTCATCGCCTGTGATTTAAGCCCAGCCGCCTTACGCACCGCCCAAGACAATGCCCAACAATTACAAATCGCCAACGTCCGCTTTTTAGCCTCGAACTGGTTTTCGGCGATTACCGAGCGTGATTTTGATTTAGTGATCAGCAACCCGCCCTACATCGACCAACACGACCCGCATTTACAACAAGGCGATGTGCGTTTTGAACCCGACAGTGCACTAATCAGCCTAGAAAATGGCCTGCAAGACATTCGCCTACTCGCCGACCAAGCCCGCCAACACTTGAAACCCAGCGGCTATTTACTCATCGAACACGGCTACGACCAGCAAACTGCGGTGCAAGCCTTGTTTAAGCGTTTTAACTACCAGCAAATCACCACTCACCTCGACTACGCTGGCAACCCCCGAGTCACCTCAGGACAATGGAGCCCCGCATGAACCACAACGAAATCTGTTTACCGCGCAAACTGACCAATCAATTACTGCACCTAGCTCAATTGTCGCCCGATCAAGAAGTCTGTGGCTTGATCGCCGCTGACAGCAACGGCAACCCTACCACCTGCTATCCAATCGACAACAGCGCCACCACCCCAAGCAACCGCTTCCTGCTCGACCCCAACCAACAAATCGCCGCGATGAAACAAATCCGCGACAAGCAACAACGCCTATTTGCGATTTACCACTCCCACCCGACTGCACCAGCTGTTCCCTCAGCAACCGACATTGAACAAGCCAATTATCCTGATACGATTCATTTGATTATTTCCCTGAATACCAAAGGCGTTTTAGAACTACGGGCATTTAAAATTGCTGAACAGCAGGTGACAGAATGGGGGTTGAGGTTAGTGGAGGTTTGAAATCAATAACGTCTAACTCTTGAAAAATATTTCAAAGATTAAAGCAAATACGGATTCTGATA
>JBJSYX010000292.1:0-7203 GCA_046090005.1 Methylomonas sp.
CCGGCTTGCCAAGTCGCGCACAAGCGGCTGGAACTACCCATTTCCAAGGCAATTAATGATACTAAACCTTGTTCTTTATCGACCCAAGCACCGGTCAACGCCAAACCTTCGGCGGCTAAAGTGGTGCCTTCTTTGACAGGCGCCAAAGATTCAAAGTTTTGTACCCGATAGAACTGACCTGGCTCGAAGTTTTTCGCAGCGGCTGGTGCTTTGATGATGACTTCAATAATGGTGGGCGTTAAACGTTTCACTTCAACCACATGGGCTAAAAACGCGGCATCCAAACGGTCTTGCAAATCGTGTAATTGCGCGTCGCGTTGTGCTTGTTGTCCGGCATCCAAATTGGCTAATTCATTAGCAAACAATTTAACGATGTAGGGATAACCGTCTTTAGCGCTGGCCATGGCTTTTACCACGTTGCCCGCGTAAACCGCATGATTATCACCGTAGAAGGTGATGTAACGGCCATTGCTGTTGTATGAGGTAAACGGTGCAGGTTTGCCGACTTTTACTTGAGCTTCGTCTTCGGTGGCTACCAGCGTCGCTTTACCTTGCAACCATTCTGGTTCGTGACGTTTGTAGAATTTGTGATCCATGACAAAAGTGCCTGGATGCTCAGATTGGTAAATGGTGTTCGGCGCTGTACCTGCTGCGACAAACAAGCCGCGCAAAGTGACCTCTTTTTCACCGATTTTACGCCATCTGCCTTCTTGTTCTGCCAATTGCTCAAAACGCACCGCATTCAAATGGCCGTATTGGTCTTCCAAGGCTTCTAATGGGCTCATGCCTTCTGCTAACCAAATCCCTTCAGCCAAGGCTTCATGAATTTCTTCGTGGTTTTGGCGATACGCGGGTGAGTCTTTGATACCTTTACGGTAGAACATCGTCACGCCGCCCCATTGATGCAAGAATGGCAAGAAGTTTGGTTTTTCACCCGCATCAGCCGCGCGTTGACGTTCTTGTTCAATCACTCGGCCATGAGCTAAAAATTCTTCGAGAATGTCTAACTCTTCAGCATCATAACGGCTACGAACTAATTCTTCACCGTATTTAGCGACCAATTTGTCATAGCGTTTAACGATTTTGCTGACTTGAACAGGGTAGTAAGCCAATAATTCAGTCGCGGTATCAATCGCAGTCAAACCGCCACCGATAACGCCAGCTGGCAAGCGGACTTGCAAGTTAGCCAATGATGAATCTTTCGCCGCACCAGTTAACTGCAAGCCCATCAAGAAATCTGAAGCTTTGCGGATACCACGGGTTAAGTTGTTTTTTAAATCGATAACGGTAGGTTTACCCGCGCCACTGGCGATAGCAATGTGGTCAAAGCCCATTTCCCAAGCTTCATCAATGCTCACGCTGCCGCCGAAACGCACGCCGCCGTAGCATTTGAATGCCGCTCTACGTAACAGATTCAGGTAAATCACTTTCAAGAAGTTTTTATCCCAACGCACGGTAATGCCGTATTCCGCAACGCCGCCGAAGCCTAGCATCACCCGTTTGTCGAGTTCTTCATACAAGCTTTGGAATTCGATCACTGGCTGTGGAATGTTGTTACGGTCGCCAGTCAGGTATAAAGGTAGCGGCTCGATTTTTAGCGCATCGATACCGACCACGCCAAAACCTTCGTTCAACAAATAATGTGACAAGGTGTAACCAGCAGGGCCCATGCCTGCAACCAAGACGTTTTTGCCGTTATAAGGCAAAGCGGTCGAGCGTTTGACGTTCAGCGGATTCCAGCGAGTCAATAAGCTGTAAATCTCAAAACCCCAAGGCATGAACAACACGTCGGTCAAAACATTGGTTTCGATTTGTGGAATGTTGACTGACTCGGTTTTTTGGTAAATACAACCGCGCATACAGTCGTTACAAATCCGGTGGCCGGTACCTGGGCACATTGGATTGTCGATCACGATCATCGCTAACGCACCAATGTTATCGCCTTGGCGTTTAACAACGTGCATTTCGGAAATTTTTTCTTCCAAAGGACAGCCGGTCATCACCGCGCCCAAATGGTTGTTTTTGAAAGTGCCGTCTTTTTTGTTTTTAATGCCTTTTGAGCAAGAATCGTTGTCGCGGTCGTGGCAGTAAATGCAATGATCGACTTCATACAACACTTGGCGTTGGGCGAAGCGTTTGTCAGTTAAGGCAAAACCATCACGGCGGCGAACATGGTCTTCTTCACAAGCCCATACGTTATAACCATCACGGTCAACGCTGGCGTGATGTACCAAGTTGTCTAAATCAGTTTTGGCAGGGACTTTAAAGCTCAACCATTTTTTTACCACGGCTTGCAATTCTGGCGCTGATTTAGCGGCAAAGCTCCAACGGTAAATAACGTCTAAAACCGAGGCGACTAAAGCCGCTGGGCTGTCGCTGTTTGCAGCGGCAGCTAGTGATTGGTAATCGGCAACATCAGCATCAGTTAAGTCTGGATTTTGTGACAGTTTTAACAAATTAGCCGCCAATAAGCTCACGGCAAATTCGGCATCATTCGCAAACAAATCTTGATTGCCAGTCGCGGTAATTAAAGTCTCTAATTCAGCATTTAAAGCGCCAATATCCCAGCCTTCGATGGTTTGGCCTTTGAAGCGACTGGCCAATTTGCCGACGATTTCGGTGCGGTAAACAAATACGCTTTCCACTTCGCTACGGATATGGCTGATTTGTTGATCGCGAACATCGCTGACTTTAAATAATTCAGCAACAAAAGTGCCGACATAAGGCGCGGTTTTAACCAATAATTCTGAAATTTGCTCAGGTGCCATGCCTTCGCCGCTGCAAGCACGGTAAGCAGCTAATTCAGCGAACAATTCAGGATCGTGTTTTTGTACCGATTGGTCGAAGACAGCCAATAAATCCGCTAAACGTTGGGTATCGTATAAATCGGCATATTCAAAACCTGGGATGCCTAAAGTCAGTTTGGTCAGGTCGTTGGTATTAATCTGTTGTGTCATCAAGTGATTCCGTTGTGGCTTGTGATGAGAGATAGTTTTTTAAAATTTAAGGTAATTCGTCAATCGTGCTGTCTTTTTCAGCAGGCATCAAATCTTCGCGGCTCAAGCCAAAGCTCAAGGCTAATGAGCTGGCGATATAAATCGAAGAATAAGTCCCTTTAACGACACCAATTAACATGGCAATTGCGAAGCCATGAATGGTTTTTCCGCCAAGTAATGCTAAGGCTAATAAGGTTAAGAAAACCGTTAAAGAAGTCAAAATTGTCCGGCTTAAGGTCTCGTTCAGTGCGCGGTTGGTAATGTCGTGCATTGATTCGCGACGGCTACTGCGGACAGTTTCACGAATACGGTCATAAACCACGATGGTGTCGTTGATTGAATAACCGACCAGTGCCAAAATTGCTGATAGTACCGTCATGTCAAATTCCCAGCCAAACACTGAGAAAAAGCCCATAGTGATAATGGTGTCGTGAAACAAAGCCGCAATCGCGCCGACTGATAATTTCCATTCAAAACGCACGCTGACATAAGCCATCACCGCCAAAAATGACAGCAATAATGCCAAGCCGCCATCGTTAACTAAATCTTCACCAACTTGGGGGCCGACAAATTCGACGCGGCGAATTTCACCGGCTTGTGGCTGGCTACTGTTAGCGGTACTCAGGATTTGTTCGGTTAATTGTTTTTGGCTGACATTTTCGACCGGTTTAAGGCGTAATAGAACGTCTTGTGAACTGCCGAAATGTTGGATGTTGGCATCACCGAAACCTTGTTTTTCTAAGGCTTCGCGCATAGTGTTTAAATCAACCGATTGGTTGTAGTGCATTTCATAAACACTACCGCCAGTAAAATCGATACCAAAGTCTAATCCTTTGACAATGAATGAAATAATCGAAATTAGAAACAAGGTGCCGGAAAAGAAAAACGCTATTTTTCTTTTGCTAAGAAAATCAATTTGTCGAGCGGAAGTCATGACAAGGTTCCTAAATTTAAAGGGTGAAAATCGGTTATTGCTGTCTATTTAGTCGATTAGCGGCAATAAGGCCGAGAATTGTACTATTTTCTCCAGAAAGCGGGCGTAAAAAGCATCAATAAGGTAAATACTTCAAGACGGCCAAGCAACATGGCAATGGTGCAAATCCAAGTTTGAAAGTCGCTTAAAACTTGATAATTACTAGCAGGTCCAACCACACCTAAGCCTGGGCCAGCGTTATTGATACAAGCCATCACCGCGCTCAGTGATGAAATCGGATCCAGCCCCGAAAACAGCAAGGAAAAAGTTAAAACCACAATCGAAATAAAATACAAAAAGATAAACGCCAACACCGAGAAAATAATCTTGTTAGGAATCGGCATATCGCCAATCCTAATCGGATTAATGGCGCGGGGGTGCAAAATGCTGAACATTTCCCGACCAGCTTGTTTCCACAGTAATAAGGTACGAAACATTTTGATGCCGCCACCGGTAGAACCGGTACACGCGGTGATGCAACTTAAATACAACATCCACCAAGGCACAAACGGCGGCCATTTATCAAAATCGACACTGGCAAAACCGCAGTCGGTGGCAATCGAAACTAAGTTAAAGCTGACATGGCGCAAGCTGATTAAAAACTCAGGATAGGTTTCAAAATAAGTCAGATAAGCTGAGCACAACAAAATACTGCCGGCCAGTAAACCCAGCATTGGCATGGCTTCTGGGTCTAGCAAATAAGGTTTTAAGCTGCGCTGATGTAAAACCGTGTAATGGGTAGCAAAGTTGATGGCGGAAATCAGCATGAAGATCGTTAAAACGATTTCAATCCGTTCGGAGTTGAAATAGCCAACGCTGGCGTCATGAGTTGATAAACCACCTAAACCCAGCGTTGCAAAAGCGTGGCAAATCGCATCGAACCAACTCATGCCTGCCCAGTTCAGTGCAACGATACAAGCGATAGTGATACCGGCATAAACCAGCCACAATAAACGTGCAGTTTCGGTAATTCGTGGGGTTAATTTACTGTCTTTAATCGGACCGGCAATTTCAGCTTTATATAACTGCATTCCGCCAATACCAAGCAAAGGCAAAATCGCTACCGCCAAAACGATAATCCCCAAACCGCCAATCCAGTTAAGCTCATGTCGCCATAGATTTAATGATGGTGCCAAGCTATCTAAGCCAGTGAATACGGTGGCGCCAGTGGTGGTTAAACCTGAGCTGGTTTCAAAAAACGCATCGGTAAATGACAGCCCCGGCATTCCCCACATCAACGGGAAGGTGGCGGCGGTGGCCATTAAAATCCAGAACAAAGCCACCAACAAATAACCGTCGCGAGTTTTAACATCACCACGAAAGCGCATGGTGATTAAAGATAACAAGCCGCCGACGCCGATATTGAGCGACATGCCGTTAAAAAAATGCTCCACCATGCCATCTTCAAAGTACAGCGATGTGAAAATTGGCAAAATATAGGTCAGGCCAAACACCATCAAAATAAGGCCAAGAACAAAACCAAGGGTACAAAAACGTTGCATAACGGCGCTGCCTAATAAACAGAAATACGATTCGAAGCAGGAAATTGTAACAAACAATTGAATTTATTGATGTTACGGGCTAACCCGCGTTAATCGTCATCCTCATCAGGAATCTGGCTTTTCAATTGTTCCGATAACAAGGTTTGAGCGCCACTAATCACCACGTGTTCACCGATTTGTACATTATCCAAAGCCAGATAGCCTTGTGGAGTGTTGAGTAACTGCGGCAAAGGTCGGCGGTTAAATTGACCATCGGCGGTTTTGATAAACACAAAGCTTTGCCCCATTTGACGCACAATCGCTGATGCCGGAATCAACACGCCGTTAGTCGGTTTGCCATTACCAGCAATCCAAGCGGTGATATGGCTGCCATAGGGTAATGATTTGGCTTGCGTTTTAAAGAAATAGCGTTGACCTTGGGTTAGTGGGTCGATGTGTGGCGAGGCTGAAATTAATGTCGCTGGAATTGCGTTTTGGCGCTGACCGTGAGCATCAATAAAAATCTGAACTACGCCTTCGCTGAGTTCGCTGTTAGCGGGTAAGGTGATTTGGATGAGTTGTGCGCTATGTTTTAAAAACTGTTCGGCTTGCGGGTGGTTGCTCGTCGTGAACCAAGTGCTCAAAGTGTTACCCCATTCCAGTTTGCTGTTTTCTAACAAGGTTTGTTGTTGGTAAGCACTGGCATCGAGATTGGCGCGGTCAGCTTGGGCTTGGGCTTGTTGTTCTTGTAAGCGGCGGCTGGAAACGATGTCTTGGCTGTGCAGATTTTGGGTGCGGGTTAAATTTAGTTGCGCTTCGGTATAACGAGCTTTGGCGCTTTGCTGTTGGGCATTGGCGGCCAGATATTGTTGGCGCAGTTGCAATAACGGTTCCAGATTCACTACTTTGCCAAAGGCCGTAAATTCGGCTGGTTGCTGAGCGGCTTGTAAGGCTTGGGTTTTGATACCGGCTAATTGTTCGGTGGGGCTTGCTAGTTGTAATTTGCTGGCGTCGCTGTTGCTGATTGGTTTGCTGGGTTTTACCTCGTCATCGTCGTCGGCAATCGCTAAGTGGATGATGGATAAGCAAGTCAGTAAAGCAAATAGGGTGCGCATGATAAGAAAGCCTGAATAAACTGGGCTTCGATTATAAAGGGATGTTAGGTAAAACCATCAGCATGGAGTGCATTTTTGTTGTTTATAAATAAGGTTTCGCGTAGCGAAGCCATTTAAATGTCGGTACTCGCACCGACAAGCGAGTTACTTTCTTTTGCTTGGCCAAAAGAAAGTAACCAAAGAAAAGGCCACCCGACCGCCGCTTACTTCCTGCGCGCCAAAGCTTTTGCTGGGGGTTGGCAAAAGGGACTTCCTGTCCCTTTGCCAACTTGCCGCATCCTTGCTGCAACCCTAACGGGCTATTCCCAGCAAAAGCTTCGGTGCTCGGCGCGGCAGACGGGATATTAAACACCAGTGTCTGATTTGTAATTTTTTGTTGTGTAAAAAAAATCGTCGGTTATGCTTTCCGGCAAATGTTCAAGCTAAAAGGGAATAGAAATGAAACCAATGCCAGAAAATCTTAAATATGCCGCTAGTCACGAATGGTCTAGTTTGGAAGAGGGCAATCTAGTTAGAGTCGGGATTACCGATTTTGCTCAATCTGAATTGGGCGACATTATGTATATCAATCTGCCGGAAGTGGGGCGGTTGGTGGCGCGTGAAGAGCAATTGGCGGTAGTCGAGTCAGTGAAAACCGC
>JBJSYX010000293.1:0-3828 GCA_046090005.1 Methylomonas sp.
GTTAGGGTTGGAATCCCGGGTGAAAGACTTAGCAAGGTTTGGTAAACGTGCTTGTTCTGTTCCCATCTCTTATTGTTATCAGGAATAGTAGGAGCTACTTCTACTAAACCGATTTCAAATTCTCGCAGATAATCACCTGCATCTCCAATTTTACCAACTGGTAGCCGATGGGTCTCGTCTAAAACTACTAATGTTTTTAAACGTGGTTGACCATTTTTAGGCTTTGGATTAGGGCCTAGTTGCAAGACACGGTTAAGAAAGTTATCTAAAAATAATGGTCCGACTATTTTAGAGGAAGATTTGGATAAAGGCTGGCTTAAAATAACTAAGGTTTTTTGATAGAGAATGTCATCAATGCTGAGTTTTTTAAGACCAGCATGAGGTTCGGTATAAGTTAATAGATCTTCATGATTTAGCATATCTGTAAAAATTTTAACACCTCTTCTAGTCATTACTAATTCTTTATTATCCATATAGAAAAAGTTAGCTAGGCGGAGTTGGTGATCAATTTTTTCTAATAACTTAAATCTTTCTTGTAAAGCTTCCTTTTTTTCTGGATTTAAATGTAGCTGTTCAATATCAGCTTTGATTTTGATCTTGCCATTTTCTACGGCTAGTTCGACTTGTTTAGGAGAAGATAATAAATCTACTAATATCCTGAGTGTAACAGCATCTTCTGGGTAAAAGTTTTGTAAGAAAATCAATAAATACTCAGCTATATTAGCCGCATTGTAAACAACAGCAAGAAGATCACCGCTCATATTTTCATACTGTACGGTGATCACTTGACAGATCATCTCAAAAAATTCCCGACGATCAGATGAGTTATTTAAGTTTTCTAGGGGATTGAAATAGGAATCAGAACCTGGCCAGCGACAAATTTTGACATTAGCATCTTTTTGTTCAAGAAAAGCAGCTAAATCGGTAAAAGCAGCCCCTTCTTTTCCGCCATTAATTCCACCTTTAGCCTCGGAAACAATGACAGTTCCGTACCATCTCAATGCTCCAGCAATTAGCCTAAATAGGACAGTAGTTTTACCAGAACCAATCGCTCCAGCAATAAAAATATGGGTAGATAACAAAGAGATAGGAAGCCAGAAAGGTACTCTTTCATTACTATTGGGATAAAGGGCTGATTGCCCCATGTATATCTTCTCCTTCCCAACTTTAATACTTTGATAATCATTGGGATTAGCCAATATAGATTGAAGATCAATGGCAATCTTTTTCTGTTTACCAAGCTTATTATTTTTGTGGGTTGGAGACGGTAATTTTGGGCTAGAGAAATGATGAGACATATTTTTTATACGGCCTTTATTTAATGATTTTTATTGTGAATTGACTCCCAATTATAGCTGATTAAAGATGGAGTCAATCAAACATTTTTAGTGGTCAATCAGGAAGTGGAAACTCATCATCATCCTCGTCTTGATCCTCCTTATCTTCCTTATGTCCTGAAGATTTCCCGTTTTGTAGCTCGTGAATGCGTTTTTCAAGAGCTTTAATTTCGGGAGAGTCGGTAGATGAACCATTGATTATAAGGTTTGATATAGTAGTCCGAAGAGCTTTAATCTCTTCTCGTACTCCATCTATATGTTCGACCCCATTTCGTTTGTAGCCATCAGTAGCTCCAGTTAATATGCCATCGTAGATAATGGCATTTTTATTGAAAGTGATGAAAAATAGCCTCCATACAACAAAAGTTGCAAAAGAGATAAATAAAAAGTACAGACTTTCAAAAGGGGGATTTTCTTGTTTAGAATTGGGTTGACTAGGGTGTTGAGAAGAAGTCTGAGAATGTGAAGAATACAAATGACATCCAATCCGAAAAGATGGTGTTAAGACAGAACCCCAAAAGACAATCCAAAAGATAGGGGTTAACGCAAGACAATACCATTTTTTAATAGGTATATGCTTTGCGTATTCTTTCATATGAGGATGACTTTCAAGAGTCCGAGTAATAGTCATCGCATTGATGAATGGCAAACAAAATAGAACGGTTTGCCAAAACGTAGTCTTTTGATTGTCGTCAGCAGCCATTTTTATTTTGGTCAATTTTGCGACCTTATCCCCATTACTTAAAAACCCTTGGTCGTATGAGTGGTTATATTGAGAATCCATTATTGACTCCTTAAAGCTAAATATTTAATGGAATAGGAAATCTTGATTGAAAATTGAAGTCTTGTCTTACTTGATCGGCAAGTTTCGCACTAATCCTCGATACATCAATTTTAATCTCCATTACACACCTTTCAATCTCTTGTAATTCGATAGCATTTGGTTGTTCTCGGTAAGCTTCGATCAAAGTACAGAGACGATTAATCTTCGCCATAAAATTAATCCTTTCCCTTTCGGGTGCTTGAGTCAGTGATACTCGAATTCGACCAATTAATGATCTGGGCTTTTGGCGAGGGACTCCTTTACTTGTTGCCAAAAAATTAGGCAATAAGGCTAGATAACCGTCAAGTTGATAGGCATATTTCATTAATGGTGTAAGATATTGATCCAGTCTAAAGACTATCTGCTCTGGTGTTTTTAACAACAACATTAAGTTGTTTGATACCTCACAAACTCCTTTCTGTGACTTATCAATATTGTCTATTATAGTATCCATAGTTTTCTCACCTTTTAGGCGAGCGGAAAAATTAGGGTTTATTCCTAATTTATACGAATCAGCAAGATAATCTATCGTTTTTTCGTGAGAGGTACAAGAGTCCGTAGGAGGGGGTTTCTTGAAATTATCGCTATTATTTAACAGAAAATTCCGCATAGGAATATCCGTTTCTCTACTGTGAAATTTCTTCGCTAGTAAAGTAATACCCTTGTTATTGCTAGAACTATTCTCATCTTGTGGAGAACTACTTTTAACCCTAAATAAATTAGCACTAACGCCCGTCTTAAAGACTTTAGCATAGGAATTAATGATTGGATTAGCCATTTTTTTTCTCCTGTTCTTTAGCAAGTTGTTTCTCGAATTCTTCAGCCATCAAACAACGGAGAACCCAGTCGTATTTGTACTGATCAATAGGGTTAAAGGTTTCTTCGACATCGGCAGATTTTATAAAATAAATCAGCCAAAAAATAGATACCGTTGAAGTGATAATGGAAAATAACAATACACCAATGTCTCCCATAATTTCACTCCATTTTCCCCGTAACAGGTTGCTATTAAAGCTGCTGGTAGTCGCTATCAGAACATCACTGAGATTTCTTAGTCTGACCGCTCCATTTTCGTCAGTCTCGAAGGAACTGGCAAACTTTTCTGGTAAATTATTTCTCACAAAAGAAATTTCGTCCTTAAGACTTTCAGCATCAAAGCTTTCCAATTCTTTTTCCTTAGCAAGGAACTCTTCTTCTGAAGTCACCACTCTGACTTCTAGTGGCTGGTCCAAATAGGGCAAGTGTCGATAAGCCATTACAGCAGTCTTGCCCTTGACGTAGGGTCCTTTAAGAGTGAGCATATCGGCATCCCTGTTTTTCCCAGATCGAATGCTTGCATTCGCTTTTTTGAATACTCTATTGGCATCCTCAAAGCGTTTTCTTGCATTAGTAACTTCTTTTAATTTTAGCTGTCTTGCCTCTGGAATTAGATTGTATTTAGCCATGTTTTGAGCAGCTTTAGTACCTTTGAGATCAGTCAAAAGTGCGGTCGCAATTCCCCCTCCGACACTACCTAAAACATTTAACAAAATGAGTCCTACTACAGCAATCAAATTAAGATTATAACGATGAGCTTTTTGGTTACTAATCATTCCAGCGACCTCCTGTAATAATACCTTTTGCACAGGCCGTCGAAGCTATTTGGAAGCCAAAAAAAGCAACAGTACC
>JBJSYX010000294.1:0-2221 GCA_046090005.1 Methylomonas sp.
GGTATTACCGAGTTAATTACTCACCCAGGTTTAATGAACGTTGACTTTGCAGACGTCAGAACGGTGATGACCAATAATGGTAGTGCCATTATGGGCACGGGTGTGGCAACGGGTGAGAACCGTGCGCGTTTGGCGGCAGAAAAAGCGATTGCTTGCCCATTGTTAGAAGACATTAACCTACAAGGCGCGCGTGGCATTTTGGTTAACGTGACTTCAAACGGTGATTTGGGTCTGAACGAATTCGATGAAATCGGTAGCATTATGCATGCTTTCGCATCGGATGAAGCGGATATCAAAATTGGTATGGCGGTTAATCCAAGCATGGGAAGTGAATTAAAAGTCACTGTTGTAGCGACAGGCATTGGCGAAAAAGTTAAAGCTAACGCACCAATTAACTTAGTGAAAAAAGTCGCAGCCGGTGAAGCAAATTATGATTTGTTGGAGAAACCAACCGTAATTCGTCAGCAAAAACAAGAATCAACACGCGAAACCCGTTTTGGAGCTCAACCAAGAGGCAGTGATGTTGACTTAGACTACTTAGATGTTCCTGCATTCTTAAGACGTCAGGCGGATTAAGCCTTTTAAATCAGGCTGAAAAGCCAGACAGCGAAGTCTATCGATTAAATTATGATAGACTTCGCAGTCTTTTTTCCTATTTATCAGTATTCATGATTAAACAGCGAACCTTAAAAAACACAATTAGAGCCACAGGTGTTGGTCTACATACGGGTGATAAAGTGTATTTAACTTTGCATCCTGCAGAACCGAATTCAGGTATCTGTTTCCGCCGTGTTGATTTGGAAACACCCGTTACGATTGCAGCACGTCCAGAGAATGTTGGCGAAACTAAGTTATCGACCACATTGGTCCGCGATGGCGTTAAGGTTTCTACCGTAGAGCATCTATTGTCTGCACTGGCAGGTTTAGGTATCGATAATGCGATTATCGATGTCAGTGCTGCGGAAGTGCCTATCATGGACGGCAGCGCTGGGCCTTTTGTATTTCTATTACAATCAGCCGGTGTTGTGGAACAGGATGCGCCAAAACATTACATTCGAATTAAGAAAGCGATTCGCGTTGAAGAAGGCGATAAATGGGCTGCTTTTGAGCCATTTGATGGTTTTAAGGTGACGTTTACAATCGACTTTGAACATCCTGCTTTTTCCGAGCATCTTAAAACTGCAGTGATGGATTTTTCTTCAACCACGTTTGTTAAAGAAGTCAGTCGTGCCAGAACCTTCGGTTTTATGAAAGATATTGAGTTCTTGCGTGAAAACAATTTGGCGTTAGGTGGTAGTTTAGATAATGCTATCGTGGTTGATGACGACCGTGTGCTTAACGAAGACGGTTTGCGTTACGCGGATGAATTTGTGAAACATAAAATTCTTGATGCGATTGGTGACCTTTACTTGCTGGGTCACAGCTTAATCGGTGAATTCCAAGGCTTTAAATCAGGCCACGCACTGAATAACAAATTGTTATTAGCTTTATTAGAAAATACAGATGCATGGGAAAAAGTATCATTTACTGATGCGAATCAATCCCCGATTTCATTTATGCGTTCAGCGCAAAATCTGGTTTCTGCTGCTTAGATTCTATTGCAAAGCGGTTATTAGACTTTAGCTTTTAACCGCTTTTCTAATGTATTGCTTAATCGCAATAACGCCTGATTTAACTCATCCTGCTCTTGATTGTTCACTTGCTCTTTAATCATACGAATATTATTCGCAGATGGCATAGGCAATACTCTACCCACTTTTTGCTCAAAAATTTTTGGCTGTATTTTTACCTGTAAACCCTGAATATTTTTATATTCAGTTTCAGCTAATTTGTTTAGTATGGCCTGATGGAAAAAGCGAATTTGTGATGCCCATGAGGCCGACTCGGTATAAAGTAGTAAGCGTTGTTTTGATTTAACGCAATGAACTACTGATTTGGCAATCTCATCTGGTAAAGCCGTTTTGACAATAGCCAACAATTTATTTTGCTCGGCAATCATTGCCAAACAAACTACCATTTGCCGACCATTAAAATCCAATGCTGATTTAAAAACCGATTTTTTTGCGTGAGTCATAAAAGAAAAATCAACCTAAAACAGGTCATGGTGCGATGAAAAATTTTATTCAAGCAGAGCTCAAAGCCTTAGCCTTTCAACCCGAACGGCTGTTGGAAATATTACGGCGAATACAAAACCACTACCAGCATATACCTTCTCAAGCCA
>JBJSYX010000295.1:0-4369 GCA_046090005.1 Methylomonas sp.
TATGTGCCACAAGTCGGCATCATTAACCCTAGCGAGTTTTCACCACTGAACTCGTTGGAAATTGTGATTTGGGTAGCAGTCGGTGGTCGCGGCACGTTGTACGGTGCCATCATCGGTGCGGTGTTAGTCAATTATGCCAAAACCGTGTTAACCGGCTTAATGCCTGAAATTTGGTTGTTTTCACTCGGCGCGGTGTTTGTATTAGTGACCTTGTTATTACCTGACGGCATCGTGGGTTTACTCAAGCGTCAACGCCAAACTCTCGCCGCCAAAACCGGTCTTAAAACAGGAGTAGCCAGCGCATGATGCCTTTAACTCACTCAGAAGATGTTGTCGCCAGTGCCTTGGTGTCTGACAGTGTCGATACCCGACATGGCCCAGTGTTATACATGGAAGATGTCAGCGTTAGCTTTGATGGCTTTAGAGCCCTTAATCATTTATCGCTGTATATCAACGACGGTGAATTGCGTTGTGTGATTGGCCCCAACGGTGCGGGGAAAACCACGCTCATGGATGTCATCACCGGCAAAACCCGCCCTGATAGCGGCACGGTATTTTTTGGGCAAACCATCGATTTATTAGAATTGGACGAACCCGCGATTGCTCAAGCTGGCATTTGTCGCAAATTCCAAAAACCCAGCGTGTTCGATGCATTAACTGTGTTCGAGAATCTGGAACTGGCGTTAAAAACCGACAAACGCACTTGGCCAACTTTGTTTCATAAACTCAACGACCAACAACGCCACCGTATCCATGACGTGTTAAGCACCATTGGCTTGAGCAACTTGCTTAACCAGCCAGCGGGGATTTTGTCGCACGGCCAAAAACAATGGTTAGAAATTGGCATGTTGTTAATGCAAGAGCCGAAAGTGATGCTGGTTGATGAGCCGATTGCAGGGATGACTCATCAAGAAATTGAGCGTACCGCCGAATTATTGTTATCACTGCAAGGCAAACATTCGCTGGTGGTGGTCGAACACGACATGGAATTTGTCCGCAGCATCGCTCGCAAAGTGACGGTATTGCATGAAGGCACGGTATTAACGGAAGGCACAATGGACGAGGTACAAAATGATCCTCGGGTTATACAAGTTTATCTGGGGGGCTAATGCTTAACATTACCGCACTACAACAATTTTACGGCGCCAGTCACACCTTATGGGACTTGGATTTACAGGTTAAAGCAGGCAGTTGCCTGTGTTTAATGGGTCGCAACGGGGTTGGTAAAACCACTTTATTAAAATCCATCATGGGTTTAATTCCGGTTGCAGACGGCAGTATTCAATTTGATGGCATCGATTTAAGCCGCGCCAAAGCCGAAACCCGCGCTGAATTAGGTATCGGTTATGTGCCACAAGGTCGAGAAATTTTCCCGCTACTAACGGTCGAAGAAAATCTGAAAACCGGTTTACGCGCGGCTAACAAACAAGGGATTAAAAAAATCCCCGATAGCATTTACGAGATTTTTCCGGTGCTAAAACAAATGCTCAAACGTCGTGGCGGTGATTTGTCCGGCGGTCAACAACAGCAATTAGCGATTGGCCGAGCCTTGGTTTTAAATCCGCGTTTATTGATTCTTGATGAACCGACCGAAGGGATTCAACCCAATATCGTCAGTGAAATTGGCGATGTGATTATTCGTTTGAATAAAGAACTGGGAGTAACGGTTTTGCTGGTCGAACAAAAACTGCCGTTTGCTCGCAAAGTAGCAGACAGCTTTTGCATTATGGATCGTGGTCGCCATGTCGCTGTCGGCGCTATCGATGAATTGAATGAAACTATGGTAAAACGCTATTTAACGGTTTAAACCGCTTTCTGGAGCTTGTGATGAATACCGAATTTATAAAATTATTGAGCGCTTGTTTATTGATGGTTTGGGCATTTCCAAGCGACGCCCACAGCAGCTTGGAAGCCATGCAAGCCGGTGGTAGCAACTTGCACGGCTTAATCGCCGCTGCGATTCATCCTGTGGTGGAAAATGGCTTTTTAGTGATGGCGGCTTTGTTAGTCAGTTTTTATAGCTGGCTGGCTGGACATTTGCTGCGGCGTTTAGCGTTCAAGTGAACCTAATTAATCCCAAACCATTGAGCGGTTGGCAGGCTGATTTAAAACTGGGTTTTGAATCGCGCGGTGAAAAAACCGTGCTGGCAGAACGCCAACATGTCGGCCCGTTAACTGTGCAACGACCGTTTTATCCTGAAGGCGGGGTTTGTCATGTTTATTTATTACACCCGCCCGGCGGTATTGTCGCTGGCGATCAATTAAGCATTAGCGCTAGTGCAGCCAGTGGTAGCCATGCCTTAATCACCACCCCAGCGGCAGGAAAGTTTTACCGTAGCGGCGGCGAAACCGCCAACCAAAACGTGTCATTAACTGTCGCCAGTGATGCGACTTTGGAATGGTTGCCGCAAGAAACTATCGTCTATCAAGGTGCGCGTTTCGATTCCAGCATGAGCATCGACTTAGCCGAAAACGCCCGTTTTATTGGCTGGGAAATTTTGGCTTTAGGCCGACCTGCGGCTGGCGAAGGCTTTGCTAACGGTGAGGCTTGTTTAAACTGGCAAATCCATCGCCAAGGCCGTTTGTTTTACCGCGAACGCTTGCGTTTAGATGCGCAAGCCTTTGCCGCCCGCTGGGGATTAGACAATCATTCCGCTTGCGGCACCTTGTTTGCCTACCCTGCGACAGTGGCAGATTTAGAAGCCGTGCAGCAATTGATTGGCGAGCATCCGCTGCGTGGCGTGACCAGAATTGATGATATGCTGATTTGTCGCGGCTTAGATGCTCGCGCTGACCTGTTAAGAGATTTTTTTCAACAAGTCTGGCAACTGCTTAGAACTGAAATCGCTCACCGCCCTGCTTCCGCACCTCGAATTTGGGCGACTTGATACGGAATACACCATGCAATTAACACCTCGAGAAAAAGATAAATTATTACTGTTTACCGCCGCTTTAGTCGCCGAACGTCGCAAAGCGCGAGGCGTTAAACTCAACTATCCCGAAGCAGTGGCTTATATCTCGGCCGCGATTATGGAAGGCGCCCGTGATGGACAAACCGTGGCCGAATTGATGGCTTATGGCCGGACTTTATTAAGCCGCGATGACGTGATGGAGGGCATTGCGGAAATGCTGCATGACGTGCAAGTCGAAGCCACTTTCCCTGACGGCACTAAATTAGTCACAGTCCACGAGCCGATTGTTTAAACAAAAATATTGGCCATAGGATGAGCTAAGCAATAGCGCAGCAATCGCGAACGATGCGCTTCACGTTGTTCAGCAGATCCTACGGCCCTTAACTTAATGGAAGGAGCCCCCATGATTCCTGGCGAAATCATCGCCGCTGATGGCGAAATCGAACTGAACAGTGGCCGAGCCAAACTTGAATTATTGGTCGCCAACACTGGCGACCGCCCAATCCAAGTCGGCTCGCATTATCATTTTTACGAAACCAACCCCGCTTTGGCATTTGACCGCGAAGCCAGTCGTGGCTTTCGTTTGGATATTGCTGCTGGCACTGCGGTGCGTTTTGAACCCGGCCAACAACGCCAAGTGAACCTTGTCGCTTTTGGCGGTTTACGCAAAGTCTACGGTTTTAGACAAGCCATCATGGGCGCATTGGAGGCCGAGGCATGAGCAAAATTAGCCGTCAGGCGTATGCCGATATGTTCGGCCCCACCACTGGCGATCGAGTCCGGTTAGCCGATAGCGGACTGTTTTTACAAGTCGAAGCCGATTACACCCTTTACGGTGATGAAGTGAAATTTGGCGGCGGCAAAGTAATTCGCGATGGCATGGGGCAAAGTCAGTTGGATAACTCAGTCGCAGTGGATTTGGTGATTACCAATGCCTTGATTATCGATTATTGGGGCATTGTTAAAGCGGATGTCGGAATTAAAGATGGCCGAATTGCGGCGATTGGTAAAGCCGGTAATCCTGACGTACAACCCGGGGTGACGATCGTGATTGGCCCCGGCACGGAAGTGATTGCCGGTGAAGGTCAAATCCTCACCGCTGGCGGCATTGACGCCCATATCCATTTTATTTGCCCGCAACAAATTGAAGAAGCCTTAGCTTCTGGGGTTACCACCATGATCGGCGGTGGCACCGGCCCCGCTACTGGCACCAACGCCACTACTTGCACTCCCGGCCCGTGGTATATCGAGCAAATGCTGAAAGCTTTGGACGGTTTTCCGATGAATTTTGGTTTATTGGGCAAAGGCAACGCCAGCTTACCAGCGGCTTTGGAACAACAAGTGGCAGCCGGTGCGATGGGTTTAAAGCTGCATGAAGATTGGGGCACTACGCCTGCGGCGATTGATTGTTGTTTGGATGTTGCTGAGCGTTTTGATGTGCAGGTGGCAATTCATAC
>JBJSYX010000296.1:0-2080 GCA_046090005.1 Methylomonas sp.
CTTCGCCGGTTTTAGGATTTCTCAAGCTATCGCTCGGCACTTCAGTAGTTGCAGCAACTGGCGCAACGGTGGCTGCCTTTGGTTTAGCAGCGGCTTTAGGTTTTGCTGTTTTTGCTGCGGGTTTTGCCGCCGCTGGTTTGGCTGTAGCAGGTTTCGCTTTTGCCGGGGCTGGTATTTCAGCTTTTGGTTCGACTTTAACTTCAACCGGCTCAGCCACCACCACTGGTTTAGGCGTTTCAGTTTTGTTTGGTTCTGATTTAGTTTTTTTATCGTCAGTGACAGTGAATATCACATAAGCAACAAAAATGGTGGTTGCGATAAAAATCAGCTCTGCCATAACCCTCTCCTTTTTTTAATTATTTTTATAAAACAATACGATAACAGATTAAATATTGAGGGCGAATATACCAGAGCCAGCCAAACCGGTAAACCAAACCGCCGATTAATCGCAATCGATTAAATTGATCCAAAGCGTGTAACAACAAGCCCTGCTCAAGCGCCAAGGCTTTATCGGCATCGGTGTTGTATCCCCATAAAGCAAAAATCAACTTAACACCAGCCAATTCGGGCTGTTTAGCCACATTTAACAAGGTCGGTAAACGGTCTTCAACAAAATAAATGTTTGGCTCGGTTGGTTGATTTAACAAGTTTTTCAACACCTCTACTTTGCTTAAATTACGGTCTAAACCATAAATATGCTGATCGGCGAGTTCAATCGCATTGGCTTGCAGGATTTGTTTCACAAACCGCTCCTGTTTAGTGGTGATAATCAACCATGAATGGCGTTGGCCTAATTGCTGTAATTTCTCAGCGACATTCGGAAATAAAGGATTCATCGCTACCCAATCGGCTAAATCCTCGGCAATCCAAGTGTCACGCGTTTGCCCGAACAATTGTTTTAAATCATCGGTAGTCACTTGTGCTTGAGCTAATAAGGCTTGGGTTTTATCAACATAGCTACTGTAAATATTGTCTACGCTATTACCCAAATGTAATAAACGCATGGCTAAAATCGCTTCATAGCCCGTTTCGATAATCGGTCTTAACAATCGAAATTGTTCGATTAATACCGCAGGCACTGGGCCTTGCATATCAGACCAAATCTGGCTGGCGGCCTTCCAGCCAGTCATACCGGTTTCCACTGCGCTATCGCAAATCACACCATCGAAATCCAACGCATATAAAATTGATTGAGTCATAGTTAAGTATTTAAAAGACAATTGAATAAGGCGGCATTGTATCGAACTACACCATCAACATCACATAAGCAGCGCAACTGGTAGAATAATCAGCTTCCTAAACTTGAATCGATCGAACAAATGGATGTTATTCAACGCATTGCCCAAGAATTAGCTGTTAACCCGCAACAAGTCACCGCAGCGGTGGCCTTGTTAGACGAAGGAGCCACCGTACCCTTTATCGCCCGTTACCGAAAAGAGGTCACCGGCGGTCTGGATGACACGCAATTACGGCATTTAGAAGAACGATTGATTTATCTGCGCGAACTCAATGCCCGCCGCGAAACCATTTTGGATAGCATCCGCAGTCAAGGCAAATTAACCCCAGAATTAGAACTGGCGATTATCGACGCGGACACCAAAACCTTGCTGGAAGATTTATACCTACCTTACAAACCTAAACGCCGCACCAAAGCCCAAATCGCTCGCGAGGCCGGTTTAGAGCCGTTGGCTGATGCTTTATTGGAAAACCGTGATTTGATTCCTGACCAAGCGGCGCTGGCTTATATCGATGCTGATAAAGGCGTGGCTGATGTCGCTGCCGCATTGGATGGTGCGCGACAAATCATTATGGAACGCATTTCTGAAGATGCCGAATTACTGAACGAATTACGGGAACGGGTCTGGAATAAAGGTATTTTGCAAGCCAGTTTGGTTGCCGGCAAAGAAGCCGAAGCGGCTAAATTTAAAGATTATTTTGAATACAGCGAAGCGATTAACAAAATTCCTTCTCACCGCGCCTTGGCCTTGTTCCGTGGCCGCAATGAAGATTTGCTGAGCTTGAGTTTAAAACCGGCAGAACAAGATCAAGACGAACATCAACTTTGCACGCAATTTGTTTG
>JBJSYX010000297.1:0-2206 GCA_046090005.1 Methylomonas sp.
CCGCAGCAGCGGTCGAAGGTAGTGGTTTGGGCTTGTCGATAGCGCAACGCATTATTAGTTTGCACCATGCTCAAATTAGCTTTTCCAAGTCTGAATTAGGTGGTTTAAAAGCTTTATTAAGTTTTCCGCTGAATAATAATCCAATCAACAGTGCTGATTTGAGCGTCAATATGATGTAATCTCGCCCCCGATTTCTAACAGAGTAGCGCGTATGTCGGATTTAAAACTAAAAAGCTGGGTAACAATGGCGGCAAGCATTGTGTTGACTGCTTGTGCGCCCAACACCAATCAAGCTCGACAAATCACTATCGCCAGCCCTATCACTGCTGATGCTGGCGATTTTCAAGCGATTACCGGCTTCGATATTTATGTTGATCAAGGTAATCTTCATGCCGTCATTACCGCGCAAGCAGCGAATAGCAAACACACGTTAATCGGCTATTTGCATTCGGAAGATGGTGGTCAGAATTGGTCAGCGGTGCAAAATATTGGCAGCGGGTTTGATTTGCCGGTCGAATCCAAACTCGGCAACGATATTCAAATCGCCGTATCCGGCAAACAACGGGTTGTGATTTGGCAAACCACTGGCGAAATTCCCGGTATGGGGCCATTGGTTACGATTTATTCCAACGATGACGGCCAAACTTGGCAACGCGGCAGTAATCCGACAGGCGCTGAAATCGACCAATCCCATCACGATTTAGTCGCCGATGCTCAAGGTCAATTTCATTTAGTCTGGCTGGATGATAGAGAAGAAAATGCTTACCAAGGCTTGCGCTACGCACGTTCTGCCGACGCTGGACAACACTGGCAATTGTCACAAACTTTAGACCAATCCAGCTGTTCATGCTGTTGGAACCGTTTATTGGTCAATGACCAAGGCCAAGTCAATGTCTTGTATCGCGATATGGAATTTCGCGACATGGCGTTAGCGCAATCCAACGATAGCGGTGAAACTTGGCAAAGACTGAGTACGGTTGGCGAATTTAACTGGAAGTTTGAAGGTTGCCCACACAACGGCGGCGGGATTAGCCAAGCCAAAGACGGCGAAATCCATAGCGTCATTTGGACGGGCGCAGAAAACCAAGCCGGTCTGTATCATTTACAATCTGCCGATAACGGTCAAAGTTGGAGCCAGCCACAAGCGATTGCAACCGGTAGCGGCGCATTTCATGGTGATATTGCTGCCTTTGATTCACAGCATGTGGCAATGATTTGGGATGCCATGGGGCCAGAAGGTTCAACTGTGATGCTGGCCGATTCGAGCGACAACGGTCAGCGATGGTCTACACCGTTATTATTATCAAGCGCTGGTATTTCGGCTTCGTATCCAAGAATTGTCGCCACTAAAAACGGTTGGCTGGCGCTGTGGACTGAGCAACAAGCGGATAAAACTAAACACTGGCTATCTGCCGTGATTCAATGATTTTCTGAGACAAGAGGTTGTCATGAACAAACTGAGCATAACAAAAATAATAAAACCGGCTGTGATATTGACTGCACTGCTAAGCCCCTTACCGGCGTTTGCCCATGCGATTTTGGTGAAATCGCAACCGGCAAAAGACGAAACTATCAGCCAGTCACCCAAGCAAGTTGATTTATGGTTTAACGATGCGGTGCGTAGTGAATACAAAGCGGTCGCGGTAATCGATAGCGCCGGTAAACGGGTTGATAATCACGATGTTGCCCAAGGCCTTACCGACGGTTCACACATTTACGCCACGGTGCCTAATTTAGCGCCAGGTACTTACACCATCCGCTATCGCGTCGTTTCCGAAGACACTCATATCGTCACCGGTAAGTTTGAATTTACGATAAAACCTTAATAATTAGCAAAATCGCAAGATGCCTGTGTAATGTAATGCCTTAAGCAGCAGATTTTCATTCATCCTTCGACAAGCTCAGGACGAACGGAAAATCTGCCCCCACAGTTACAGGATCAACACCGCGTTTTACCCTCCTTTGTCATTTGTTTTTTGAGTTTTAAACACCATGAAAAAACTGCATTTAAATCATTTCCGCATTGTTGCAATGCTGTTAGTCGTTTTCTCGTTGCTCGGCTGCGATAAATTAGGCATCAATTTCAACAAAAATACCTCCAGTCCAGTGGGTAACCGTCCTGAATTGGATTGCATCATTGCTAATGATTTTTACGCCGTGCATTTCAGCGCCTACATTCAGCCAGGGAAAGATGAAGTCAGCAAAG
>JBJSYX010000298.1:0-10617 GCA_046090005.1 Methylomonas sp.
GTCAAAACAAATGTAGGCGTTGTTTGATCGCACCCGGAACTGTGCAAACACTCCGTCGTAAATACAAGCACATGCCCACATCTCCCATTGCATTGTCACCAGCACATCGACTTTTACAAAAACACCCTGATCGATTTGGCGAATGGTCAATCGTATACGTTCATCCTGTGTATAGAGAATTGCATCGTTGAAACGATTGTCAGCCGCTGCCCAGCGAACTATTTCGCTAATATCTGTTAATCGGCGACGGTAGTCACGGCCAAGCCGACGTAACCAAGTTATCGCATTTTCATTTTCCAGGCGATCAGGTAAACCTATGTAGAAATCATCTGTTTGCTCCATTGTCATTGCTAATTGCCAGTCAATAGTGTCAAACCGCTCTTTGACAATCGAAATGCGTTGTTGCTTGGTCAATTTAGATGTCATGAGCCATCCCCGATATAGTGTTCAAGTATGCTGCTGAGTTCCTGTTGTAATCGTTTCAGTAATTTTGAGTCTGACAGAACAGCATACTCGGCGTGTTGATTTTTTAAATCTTTAAAAACTGGGGTTCTTAGCAATGTTTGGAGAGTGGCGCCTTCGATGAGTAATTCACTAAAGGCATAATGGGTCAACGGATTGAATAATTGCCCATTTTGTTTTTGAAAGCGAAGCAAATCCAGGTCGCTTTGCTGAGAGTAAATGTCCTCATAATCATCGGTGTCAAGGTGATCACTGTAATGATAAGCCGCAGTGGTTTCTAAAATATAAAAGCTATAAAACGCTTCAAAACTGACAAAACCCAAAAAGTCAGGCTCTTGTGCCTTGAATAACTCAAAGCTTTCCCGACAAGCAGTTTCCCGGTTTATACCCTGTTCAACACCAGTCTGAATAGTTTTTAAGAGTTGTTTTAACTGTTTCAGTTGCGCAATAGAAAAGGCATCTCGGTAATACCACCGCTCGGGCGGTAAACCACAGGCCCTCAAAAGTGCGTATCGCTCATTTAGGGTTTCAACTACACGCAAAAAATATTTGGGTACAGCCGTTTGCTCAACCAGGGGGACTGGCAATGCTTCCCAAATATCATTGAGGCTAAGCTCTTCCGCGACTTCTACATGATTCTCACTAACGGACAACCATATTGGTCCATGTTGCAAACGACGCCGTTTGGAGATGTCACCGTATTGATGTCCAAGATTTTGGCACTGCTGGATTAGAATACTGGCAACAGGTTGAAAGAACAGGTCGAATACCCTGGTTATGGATTTGAAACCGCGACTGATTGAACTAGTTTGCCAATGGGCATCTTGACTGCTTTGCAGGTAAAACAACAACAAATCATGCATGTTTGTGGGATGGTCATTCATTTTATTAGCTAATGACACCCGCCGGCTCAACACATCGGTAACATAAAACCAGGCTTCGCTATTAAATCGTTTGCCGTTAATTTCAATGAATTCATAATCGCTACACTCCGCATAGTGGCGAAACAGCAAGTTTTCAGCAAAAAGTTTGTGACTTAAAAGTTCCAGCAAATTCAGCCATATTTTTTCACTTGTGATCGAGCCTTGACTTAGATGCTGATTGAGAATTTCTGTGGCCTGCTGGCAAAAACGGTAAATGATGGTGGCTGATTTATTCATACGAGTCCTTGTTATTCCACAAATTACCGAAGATTGCAGACTGAATACGGCAATACGCCTATCCGTGATGTTTTATAGCAAATAGAGAGCACCAAGTATACGTTTGATAACGTTTTTCAATAGCTCCAACTCCATCGAAAAAAATTTTCATAATCTCTAATCGAATGCCCTGAATGCCATTTGATTATGGGGATATTAATCTTACCTCCATTCAAGTGCCTTAATTGGCCTGCCCTCTCGCGATTTATGACCCTAAATAGGTCACTTTGCTGACGAGACATTCCTTCCTAGTCTGACTAGCATACCCCTCAACCGTCATTAATAAGCTGAAGAGGATGCCATGCCAACATTAGAGGAAGATCTTGCACGCTTGAATTTTGAATATCTGATTCTAGTCCGTGAGTGTGCTCGGAGTAACCCCATCGAAACAGCATGGCGATTCAATTTGGATAAAACCCACGTTGCTGTTGTTTCCGAGATGACTTTGGAGCAAATCCGAGATTTTGCTGATACATCGCGTGCCGTAATCCAATTGGTGCCATTTCTTATCCCGAATAATCTATCGATGGCTGCCTATTTAGGCTTAGTGCCCCCAACTGATCAAGGAGATAACAAATGAATCGAATCACAATGGATAGATCGTTTATGCCAGGACATACGCTGGTAACTGCCGAAAGGCTGATCAAGTGGGGAGCTCGCCCACCAGTGATTAGTCGCTTATGTCAACTGACACCCAAGCAAAGTGTACGTTTGTATAAATGGATATCAGGTTATTCACCTAAACAGGGTATGTTGCCCTATGATGACAATTGGATCATTCGTTCTGCTAATAACAATATTCACGCCTCTCTATTTCTCGGCATTATCCAAGACCTCAAACAGCTACTTTCATTATCCGTAATCAGCGCTGACCAATTTTTGGTTGCATACACACTCTATGCGAACGTCATGTGCAAAAACCAACATGCCCAGAGGCATATGGCCGTATCCACTAGTCGCAGTCTGTCATTGGATATCAATCGAGCATGGTATCTGATCGGCCAGTTATCAGCCGGCGAACTGGTATTCAATCACTGTGACAAATGTCATGTGCGCTATCTAGGCCTCTATCAGCAACAAATTTTTAGTCAATGTCCGATTTGTGAAGTCAAAACGGATCGATCAGGCCGAAGACGTTGGATCTCTATCAAATCAAAATCTAAACGTAATAAATAATTTGCTCACTGGTTTGCTTAGATAACCAGGAAAACCGCAAGGAGAAGACCATGCACATCAACCTTATAAAGGTCACTGAAGCAAAAATACCGCAACCTGAACATGGTAAAAGTTTAGCCAGATTAGCACGCGAATGCTTTGCCAATCGACAGTCGCTTACTATTGATTTTGAGGGCATTAAGACAATCACATTCGGTTTTTTTCAGGAGTTGTTCTTACCCTTGGTTGCGGAATTCGGCGCGGATTTTTTGAAATCCGAATTAAGAGTCGAAAATATGACAACCTCGATTGACAGCACGATGCAGTCAGCATTTCAAAATCTTGAAGAATATTTTGATAAACGGATGGTTTTAACTCACTTGAGCTGTGACGCTGAAATTTACTCAATCAATCATGCCTGGCTGATTAAAGCTCGCGAAGTCGCACGGCAGAATCCCGTGTTAACCGAGTTGATTCTGGGTATCACTGATGAATCCATGCGCCAGACATTGAGCTCTTTATCATTGGAAGACATTGAGTTTATAGCTCAATCAAATTGGCTTTGCTTTACTCCACGATTTTCGAGCCAATTCCTGACTAATATCAACAAAGAGCATTCACCGATTGTAGAGACCATGCTTGGATTAACGGGTTCTATCTGCTGAGGTACCGGTTAATGCTAAAAAAATATCAACAGCAGACTTTAGCAATTGAACTACTGAAACGTCATGCAAAGATAAAAATCGTGCATCACGTGACTGGTATACCGATTAAGTCATTACGGAGTACTTACCGACAATTGCATGGGCGCTCACCGAGTAGGGGTTCTATTAAATTTTCGACATGCGGTTTAACGCGAAGTAAACGTAAATACAAAGACGTTACTTTATTTGCCGTTTGCTATCGGGCGGCTTCCAGTAAACCAGCTAATACACCAATCCAAACTCTGATAACAGCTTTCGATGCGTATAAACATTCTTATCCATTAGGCAATCTCGACTTTTCAGCTGCGTGGGTCATATCCCATGATATCAATGACAAAAAAGTGCAGATATCGACATGCCCTTATTGCCGAGCTTGGGTTTTGCTGAATGCAAGAGAAGATTATCAAGAACGCTGCGTGGTTTGTAAATCTCATCTTTGAACTAATTATCTCCTCAGAAACATTAACCGGGTGACTTATGATTGGAAAACAATTCCTAACTATTTCGGATTTAACACATAGATATCAAGTGAGCAAACGAACAATTTATCGTTGGATGAAACTTGAAATCAACGGATTTCCATCCCCCAAGATTAATCAGATTGGAACATCTTGCCTTTGGGATCCTGAAGAAGTTGTAGCATGGGAAAATCGAGCAAACAAAACGACCTAGTAACAAACTAAGTTATAATGGGAAAAATAAGAAACAGCTAGTACTTAAAGAATTTAGTACAAATTCTAGTACAAATTTTAGAATTCAAATCAAAAAAACCTCATGCAAGCCACGGAAACCAAGCGCAGACGCACGTTTGCAATCATCTCCCACCCTGATGCCGGTAAAACCACCATCACTGAAAAATTATTACTGTTCGGCGGTGCCATTCAGTTAGCCGGCTCGGTCAAAGGTCGTAAAGCCGCTCGTCACGCCACTTCTGACTGGATGGAGATGGAAAAAGAACGGGGGATTTCGGTCACAACCTCGGTAATGCAGTTTGATCATAACGATTGCATCATTAACCTGCTCGACACCCCTGGTCACGAAGACTTTTCGGAAGATACTTACCGAACTTTGACGGCGGTTGACTCGGCATTAATGGTCATTGACGTTGCGAAAGGCGTTGAGGATAGAACCATTAAGTTGATGGAAGTCTGCCGTTTACGTGATACCCCGATTCTGACTTTTATCAACAAACTCGACCGCGAAGGCCGCGAGCCAATTGAGTTATTGGATGAAGTAGAAACGGTTTTAAAAATCCAATGCGCGCCAATGACCTGGCCGATTGGTATGGGCAAACGCTTTAAAGGGGTTTACCAACTGTATAAAGATGAAATTTTGCTATTCAGTCCACATCATGGTGGCCGAATCGCTAAAGCTGAAATCATCAATGGCTTGGATAATCCAAAATTGGACGAATTACTCGGCGACCAAGCCGCTGAATTGCGTGATGAAATTGATCTAGTTAAAGGTGCCAGCCACGAGTTTGATTTACAAAAATATCTAGCTGGCGAACAAACTCCTGTCTTTTTTGGCTCGGCGATTAACAATTTCGGCATCATCGAATTACTCGATGCTTTTGCCGAATTTGCCCCAGCACCAAAACCACGCAAAGCCGAACAACGCGAAGTCGATCCAACTGAAGAAAAATTCACTGGCTTCGTGTTCAAAATCCAAGCCAACATGGACCCAGCTCACCGCGACCGCGTTGCGTTCATGCGAATCTGCTCTGGCAAATTTGATAAAGGCATGAAAATCAACCATGTGCGCATCGGCAAAAACATCCAAGTGGCGAATGCGATTACTTTCCAAGCCGACAGCCGTAAAAATGTCGAAGAAGCGTTTCCTGGCGATATTATCGGCCTCCACAACCACGGCACCATCCAAGTCGGCGATACCTTTACCCAAGGTGAAACCTTAAAATACGGCGGTATCCCTTATTTTGCCCCTGAACTGTTTCGCCGCGTGGTGTTAAAAGACCCACTGCGTGCCAAAGCCTTGCAAAAAGGTTTGGTGCAACTAACCGAAGAAGGTGCAACCCAGTTATTTAGACCTTTAAAAAACAATGACTTAATTTTAGGTGCGGTCGGTATTTTGCAGTTTGACGTTACCGCTCACCGTCTAAAAAGCGAATACAACGTCGAATGTGTTTACGATGTATCGCCAATTAACACCGTGCGTTGGGTCAGTGCAGATAATCCAGCGAAACTGGAAGAGTTTAAAAACAAAGCGTTTGAGAATCTGGCCGAAGATGGTGGCGGATATTTAGTTTATCTGGCAACCAGCCGAGTCAATTTGCAACTGACTCAAGAACGCTGGCCAGATATTCATTTCAGCGCTACTAGAGAACTTTAAGCACGTCACTTTCAATCGGGATAGACGATAAAACCTGTCCCGATTGGTTCAAATTGCTAGTTAAACTATCAATCCCAGCCATGCTAAACGCCATCAAAAACCTCCCGCGAACTGTCTGGCTAATAGGCTTGATTAGCTTGGTCAACGATAGTGCAGGCGAAATGCTCTACCCCATCATTCCCTTGTATTTGTCATCCGTGTTAATGGCGGGGCCGCGCACTTTAGGCTTGATCGAAGGGGTTGCTGAAGCGACTGCCAGTTTGCTCAAACTGTTTTCCGGTGTGATTGTTGATAAAACCCGATACAGTAAACCTTGGATTGTGTTGGGTTATGGTTTAGCCGGATTCGGCCGGCCTTTGATTGCCTTCATTAACAGCTGGCCGTGGCTAATGTTGATTCGCTTTACTGATCGAGTTGGTAAAGGCTTACGTTCTTCGCCGCGTGATGCTTTATTAGCAGACAGTGTTGATGCCAGTCAACGCGGCTTGGCGTTTGGTTTGCATCGGGCGATGGATAATGCCGGCTCGGTATTGGGGCCATTGCTGGCATTTGCTTTGTTATCGGCAGCGGTGCCGTTAAAAACGATTTTTCTCTGGGCCGTTGTGCCAGCATTATTGTGTCTGGCGCTGACATTTGCGATTAATGAGCCGCGTAAACCTGCACATCACAACCCAACTCAATTCAATTGGCGTTTGATGAATTTACCCACGGTGTTTAAACGCTATTTGCTGGTAGTGGCTTTGTTTACTTTGGGTAATTCGTCGAATATGTTTTTATTATTGCGCGCACAAGAGCTGGGCGTAGCGGCTGAACATATTCCTTTGTTATGGGCCGCAGTATCGGCGGTAGCAATGATTTTTTCGACACCTTTATCAGCATTGTCAGATTGCATCGGTCGCACTCGCTTGTTATTTTGGGGCTATATCGCTTATGCCGTGTTTTATTTGGGTTTGAGCCTAATCACTGATAATGGCTGGGTGCTGGCCGGATTGTTTGGTTTTTATGGCTTATTTATGGCCGCAACCGAAGGTGTAGAAAAAGCTTTAGTCGCTGATTTGGCACCAGCCAACTTACGTGGGACGGCATTTGGCTGGTTTAATTTGGTTGCTGGGGCATTTTTGCTGCCCGCATCGGTGATTTTTGGCAGCTTGTATCAATCAACATCGCCTTTGATAGCGTTTGGTTTTTCAGCAGCATGTGCTTTGTTAAGTGCAGTTTTATTACGGGTTTGGGTCAGAATTTAAGCATCTGAAAGGCTAGAATAAGCGCAATATTTCGAATCTACCCATCGTTGCAACCACAGATTGATTACCTTAATTCAGCTATCCTCAACCAGTGATTAATCGAATTTATTGCCTTTGATTGCGTTTTAATTGTTCGTTAATCGCGCTTAATAGTTCGATTTGTTTATCTAAGCGATCTTTAATTCCAAACACGGCAAATGGCAACAGCGTCCAAAGCACCACCATTAAAAAACCAAACAAAAAACCGATAACGCCTAACGATGAGATGAATTCAAACATCAGTCACTCCAGTGCAAAGTTAATTTAAAAATTAATTGTAAATCCGCATCACCCAGCGATAAAACCATGCCGGACGGAAAATCACAATCCAGATTAAGATTAATGGCGTAATGGGGATGGGGCTAATTTCAAGAACTGAAATGATGATCAGTACGAGGATGCTGAAAAATCGCATGATGTTGATGATTTAGGTAGATGGTGAATAGAAGCTTACTACAGAAGCTTCTATTCATACCTAAATCAGTGAACGACTCGCTCTAAAAGCTGAAATTATTGTGATTATCAAAGCCACGATTTTTTTGGTGCTCTTCCCATTCAAAACTTAGCTTCATTCTTTCAACTTGTTCTTTGGTCATTTTATTAACCAAAATTTGCCATTTAAAAAAGCGAATATCCACAAACCATCTTCCAAAGCCCAATTTAATCGGTTTTTTAGGAATACTGGTTTCGAATTTGGCCCGATACATATCGAAACCTAATTCGATGAATGAATACTTTGCCCATATTTCATGGTTATATCTAAAATTTTTATTGTTGTAATTGCACATACCGCATCTCGTTGTAATTGTTTTAGATTGTGCTCAGCGGCGGCAACTATAACAACAATTTACATATTCACAAACATTAAAAATCAAAAGGTTAACCAAATTAAGCTATAGCTAGGTTTGTTTACATCAATGGTAATAATTGATCCAAAATTTTGGCATTGGTTGCAAGAATTTGTTTAGGGAAAATACCGGGATTACCTTGAAAATCAGTAACAGTACCGCCGGCTTCAAGGGCGATTAAGGCGCCAGCAGCGACATCATAAAGATTCAATTCCTGCTCCCAAAAGGCATCGACTTGACCATCAGCGACTAAACACAAATCCAAGGCAGCCGAACCAAAACGACGCTGTCCGGTAGTCGCTTGAGCAATTCGGCAAAAGCGTTCGAGATTATTGTGCTCTAAATAAGAGCGTAAACAGGCAAAGCCGGTGGAAATCATACTGCTACCCAACTCTACTTCTGCTGAGACTCGAATTGGCTTGCCATTTTTCCACGCACCTTTACCTAATTCGGCACTGTAATAATCATCTAATGCCGGGCCATACACCGCCCCCATCACTAATTGACCATCAATTTCCAGTGCTACGCTAATGCCCCAAAAATACTGACCTCTTGAGAATGAATGCGTGCCGTCAATTGGATCAACAATCCAACGACTGGTTTGATTAGCGGTTTGACCGCTCTCTTCCCCCCAAAAACCGTATTCCGGACATTGCTCTTCCAGTGCCCGTTTTAAATACTGTTCAACCGCAACATCGGCATCGGTGACTAAATCTCGGGCGCTTTTTTTGCTGACCGCCAGTGATTCCAAGTCGTTGAAATAACCCATAGCGACGTCACCCGCTTGGCGGACAATGGTTTCCAGTTGATTAAGGGTAATCGGCATTCATTTCTCTCAAGTTAAGGGATTATCAAAGTTTGTGATAACCAGTTTCTTCATGAAGAACCAAATCAAGTCCTTCCATTTCCTCGTCAGCAGTGACACGCAAACCAACTAATTTATCGATTAATTTTAAAATCAAATAGCTGAAAATCGCGCTCCAAACAACAGTTACAACGACCGCTAAAATTTGCACGCCCACTTGGTGCGAGATTGAAACACCGTTTAAGCCTAAACCACCGAATTCTTCAGCGGCAAAAACCCCTGTTAAGGTCGAACCAATCATGCCACCAACACCATGAACTGGGAATACATCTAAAGAATCATCGATTTTTAAGACCCGTTTAACGTATTGAGTAGCATAAAAACACACCAAACCAGCAATCACACCAATCACCAAACCACCGATTGGACCAACAAAACCCGATGCTGGCGTGATAGTACCTAAACCAGCCACCATACCGGTGACAATCCCTAATACACTCGGTTTACCAAAGCGTTTCCATTCGATGGCCATCCAGGTTAAAGAACCTGCAGCAGCAGCAATGTGAGTCACAGCAATCGCCATACCGGCTGAACCATCGGCTTTTAAGGCACTACCACCATTAAAACCAAACCAACCAAACCACAACATGCCAGCACCAGTGACCACCATAGTCATATTGTGCGGAGGCATCGCTAAAGTAGGAAAACCACGACGATTACCCAACACAATCGCCGAAACCAAAGCTGCAACACCGGCATTGACGTGAATCACAATCCCACCAGCAAAATCTTTTGCACCTAACTGCGCTAACCAACCATTGCCCCAAATCCAATGGCAGATTGGCATATAGACCACAATCAACCACAAAGCACTAAACCAAAGCATGGCCGAAAACCTCATCCGCTCTGCAAAGGCCCCAACAATCAGTGCGGGGGTAATAATTGCGAAAGTCATCTGAAACATGAAAAACACGACTTCAGGAATAGTACCATTCAATACTTGGGTATCGATACCAGCCGCAAATACTTTGCTCGCACCGCCAATAAAAGCTTGCCATTCGCCACCATCAGCAAAAGCAAAACTGTAAACACCGGCCAACCACAACAACGACACTAAACAGGTGATGGCAAAACACTGCATCATCACTGACAAGACGTTTTTACTTCTGACTAAACCGGCATAAAACAACGACAAGCCGGGCAACGTCATAAACAGCACCAAGGCGGTAGAGGTTAATACCCAAACTGTGTCAGCCTGATTAATTTCCTGTGCAGACGCAAAACTGGGCACTAATAGCAAACCCATGATTTTTAGTAATTTTTTATTCATTTTTATGGATACCAAAATAGATCAAACACTCAAAAAACCTTTCCGCTAATACAACAAAATCGCCGATATCTACGGGAAACCCCATAGATATCGGCGATTTTGGTCAGATTCGCTAAAGCGTTTAGTGGGCTGACTTTTCTAATAACTAAATAGCTTCTTCACCCGTTTCACCGGTTCTGATGCGAATAATTTGCTCCAGATTAGAAACGAAGATTTTGCCATCGCCAATTTTTCCAGTGTTGGCGGCTTTAACAATGGTTTCCACCGCTTGATCGACAACACTGTCGGCCACGGCAATTTCCAATTTCACCTTCGGTAAAAAGTCGACAACATACTCAGCCCCCCGATATAACTCGGTATGTCCTTTTTGTCGCCCAAAGCCTTTCACTTCGGTTGCTGTTACGCCTGCAACACCAATTTCGGACAATGCTTCCCTCACATCATCCAGCTTAAATGGCTTGATAATCGCGGTAATGAGTTTC
>JBJSYX010000299.1:0-2001 GCA_046090005.1 Methylomonas sp.
TAAATTTACTGAGAGCGCCCAACCTCTTTTGCCTTCGCACTCTTCAGTAGTCATTTCAACTTCAGCAAATACATCTTTTTTGCCATACGCGTCTTGAGATTGGATCAATTTAACAGGTGTGCCTTCTGGAAGGTGCTTGCAAGCACATTCCAGAAGGCACACCTGTTAAATTGATCCAATCTCAAGACGCGTATGGCAAAAAAGATGTATTTGCTGAAGTTGAAATGACTACTGGAGAGTGCGAAGGCAAAAGAGGTTGGGCGCTCTCAGTAAATTTACAATAAAAAATGTTGACAGAATATTTTTAGCCGCTATAATGGACGAATATTCAGTTACGCGGGAATAGCTCAGTGGTAGAGCACAACCTTGCCAAGGTTGGGGTCGCGAGTTCGAGCCTCGTTTCCCGCTCCAATTTAAAAAGCCGCGATATTCGCGGCTTTTTTATTTATAAAGATTTATGGCTGCGTAGCAAAATGGTTATGCAGCGGCCTGCAAAGCCGTATACGCCGGTTCGATTCCGGCCGCAGCCTCCACTAATGATCAAAACCGTAATCTTCGATTGCGGTTTTTTTATGTCTGTCGTTTACATTTCATTAAATCTCAAACATATACTAGGATCTGATGCTTGATGAATATGCAAGATAATTGCGTTCTTTAATATGTATTTCGATTGGTTGCGTTAACAAATGAATAAAGTTTCCTGATTACCCATAATCGGTAGCAACTTTTAAGCCTCCCGATAGTCTATAAATAGATTGAATCAACAGAGGATCACGCCATGAAAAAACTGATCCAATTTCAAAAATGCTTCAGTTTGACCGATTTCATGAAAATGCACTGATGCGCTCTTTCAACGCTTGAATTATCTTATGCTTGAGACTCCAAGCGGTATTGTAGGAAACGCCAAGGCGCTAAAGCCGAAAAAGCCGATTTTGGCTTGCGTTAATAGATAAATCGTCAGAAACCACACATTCAGCGATAACTTGGTCTGTTCGACTAGGGGTCCGCTGATCAACGAAGTTTGGTGGTGGCAAGTCGAGCATTGATAAAATTGCGGGTGTTGACCATGCTATAGCGACCATCACCGGTTCAAAGCCCTGAAAAACCGATGGCCATCGCGCTTGAAATAGCGTATCAGTGCATTTCCTTTCTGTTCCCTACTGTTACTCAACTATCTACTAGGTTGTCGGGAGGCTTAAAAGTTGCTGAGGGTTATGGGTAGTCAGGAAAGACTGTGTAATTCATTAGAATGTGTTTTAGTGAGAGATGGTATTTCTTACTTTAGAGATGTAACTCATCTCTCAGAAGCAGGGGCTTTGTTATTAAAGGCGGATTTTTTAGAAACATTTCACCTAGTGGTGGATTAAAAAGTTGATTAATTACTGGCTTATATCCCATCAGTTTTACTGAAGGGATATAAGTTTTATGAATCTAATTTTAACTCGCTATCAACTTCAACTCAGCCTCACGATATTTCGCACTACATTGCTGACTAACTTCATCCGGTAATTTCGGGCCCGGTGCGGTTTTATTCCAGTCTAATGTTTCCAGATAATCGCGCAAATATTGTTTATCAAAGCTCGGTGGACTGATGCCAACTTGGTATTGTTCAACCGGCCAGAATCTTGATGAGTCGGGGGTTAGCGCTTCATCAATCAGATATAAAGTCCCTGCATCATCCAAACCAAATTCAAATTTAGTATCGGCAATGATAATACCGCGTTCACGGGCATACTCGGCCGCAGTTGTATAAAGTTGGATACTCACATCGCGGACTTTCGCGGCGATTTCTTCGCCCATTAATGCCACTGTGTCGGCATAAGTGATGTTTTCATCATGGGTGCCAACTTCAGCTTTGCTAGACGGTGTGTAAATCGCTTGTGGCAATTGTTGGGCTTGTTGCAGGCCGCTGGGTAATTCAATGCCGCACACTTTGCCGCTAGTTTGATAATCTTTCCAGCCAGAGCCAATTAAATAGCCACGAACAATCGCTTCTACCGG
>JBJSYX010000300.1:0-7082 GCA_046090005.1 Methylomonas sp.
AGCGCCAGCCGCCCTATAGACAAGTCCCATAAGCGCATACCTAGCAGCTGCCGAGGCTTGAGTTTCGCTAAGTTTTAAATGATTTTTGTAATGCTCTACTAACAGCGGTAATACTTTTTCAAATTCGGAAAAATATTGACGATGCATCGTCAAGTTGTAGCTGCTTTTTTCTGCCCACTGCTGAAAATAGCCTAGCACCTTAGCCTGACGAGCCGAAGAATCAGAGGGGAGCTGTTTAATTAAAAGCTGCGGTGCAAAGCCCGACTCTGCCAAATTAAAATAGTAATAACGACGGAGGGCTCTAACAATTGTACCAACGCAGAGTTGATCTTGCTCTTCATGGCGTATCAATTCAGTTAAATCAAGTAACTTTTTCAAAAAAGGCAATGATGCCAAGCTTTCAGGGCAGGCGTAATCAACTTCAATAGGTGAAATAGAGCCAGACCCAAGATCAATAGCATCAGTAAAAATCCGCTCTGGATATTGACGGATATTTTCACAACTAATCACGCCATCAGCCAAAGGATCAATCGCATCGATTCTGTCGGTATAGACTTTTTTTAAGCACGCTTGGTCGGTGCAGGCATCTCGAACCTGTTTTAACCAGTGTTTTTGTTCAGCGCCCAATCCATCTTTGTCACGATGAATAAAATAGGTTGCGCCTAACTTTGAATCCAATTCGGAAAGTTCTGGATTTCCGCATATTTGTTTTTCAATATCGGTTTTAGCTTTAGCACAATCAAAACTGGCAGCTAAACAGATTCCCGAACAATTCAACAACACTAATAGCAATAAAAATCTTTTCATATCGACATTCCATCGCAGCCAAACCGTTCAACAATGCTAGATTCCTAGTTCACTCCAAGCAAATTTTCTAAACCTTCCGAAAAATCAAATCCCAAACCCCATGCCCTAAATTCAGGCCCCGATTTTCGAATTTGGTTAAAGGTCGATATTCAGGACGAGGGCAATAGTCGCCAGTTGGACTGCTGTTTTGTAACAACTTGGCTTCGGTCAAAATGCCGAGCATATCTTTAGCATAATGCGCCCAGTCGGTAGCGGCGTGAAAATAACCACCGCTGGCTAGTTTTTTATGCAGTAATTCGACAAAACTAGGCCGGACAATTCGACGTTTGTGGTGGCGGCGTTTTTGCCAAGGGTCGGGGAAGAATAAATGCACGCCCGCCAAGCTATTGTCGGGAATTTTTTGTTCGAGAATTTCGATGGCGTCGTGGTGATAAATCCGCACGTTATTGATATTGCGTTGTTCCAACAACATCATTAAATGACCAACACCGGGGCGGTGGACTTCGATACCAATGTAATTCAAATCTGGGTTGGCTTCAGCCATATCCGCCAAACTGCTGCCATTACCAAAGCCGATTTCTAAAATTAACGGTGCTTGGCGACCAAAGACTTCGGCAAAGTCATAACTTTGTTCGGGCGATAAACAAAATTTCTCGCTATGGTTTTGCAGCGCCAGTTCTTGACCAGCAGTGGCTCGGCCTTGGCGACGGATAAAGCTTTTAATTTTGCTGGGGTCGATTTTTAACGAGTCGGTCATGGCGGTGATAGTCGGCGCAGTCTGGCTGCGCCGATACGATAAGAAGATTAAAGAAATAAACCATCAATCGGCGAAGAAGCCGAAGCAAAACGCTTGCGTGGCATACGACCAGCAAGGAAAGCTTCGCGTCCCGCTTCAATGCCTTTTTTCATCGCTGAGGCCATTAACACCGGATTTTGCGCGGCGGCAATTGCAGTGTTCATCAATACGCCGTCACAACCCAGTTCCATCGCCATCGCCGCATCTGAAGCGGTGCCAACACCGGCATCAACCAAGATCGGCACCTTGGCGTTTTCGACGATGGTTAAGATGTTGTACGGATTACGAATCCCTAAGCCAGAACCAATTGGCGCCGCTAATGGCATCACCGCCACACAACCGATTTCTTCCAAACGCTTGGCGGCAATCGGGTCGTCGTTGGTGTAAACCATCACATCAAAACCGTCTTTAACCAACATTTCTGCGGCGATATAGGTTTGAGCAACGTCTGGGAATAAGGTTAATTGGTCGGCTAATACTTCCAGCTTGACCAATTTATGACCGCCTAATAATTCACGCGCTAAGCGGCAAGTTCTAACCGCATCTTCAGCGGTGTAACAGCCAGCGGTGTTAGGCAAGATGGTGTATTTGTCAGGCGAAATCACATCCAACAAACTTGGCTCATTGGGGTTTTGACCGATATTGGTACGACGAATCGCTACCGTGATAATTTCTGCGCCGCTGGCTTCGGTGGCTAAACGGGTTTGTTCCAAATCTTTGTATTTACCGCTGCCAACCAACAAACGTGAACGGTATTGTTTGCCAGCCAAGGTGAAATAATCGTCTTGACCACCGCCAATCGCTTGCACAATTTCCAAACGATCACCGTCTTTAATGCTTTGTGTGGCATGTTCGGTGAACGGTAAAATTTCCATGTTTAATTCCACCGCAATCCGCTTACCGGTTAAACCCAAATCAGCAATCACATCCGCCACTGTGCAGTTATCACCATATTCGCGGCTATCACCATTAACCTGTACTTTCATACTTAACCCTTCGCTTTAATTGCTGCGCGGCGTTGCTGAACGGCAGACGCCAAATGATTCAGTAAACCCACCGTGTCATCCCAACCCAAGCAAGGGTCGGTGATGCTTTGGCCGTAAACCAATGGTTGACCATTTTCACCGTCTTGGCGGCCTTCGACTGAATGACTTTCCGCCATTATGCCGATGATGCGGCTATCGCCGTTGGCAATTTGACCGCCGACATCTTGGCCGACTAACAATTGGCGTTCGTATTTTTTCATGCAGTTAGCATGGCTGAAATCAATCATGATATTCGGACGCAAACCGGCTTTTTCTAAACCTGTCGCCACTTGCTCCACACTGACTTCATCGTAATTCGGTCTGTCGTTGCCGCCTCTTAAGATGATGTGAGCATCTTCGTTACCGCGAGTTGAGAAAATCGCTGAGCGGCCTTCTTTGGTCAATGATAAAAAGTGGTGTGGACTCATCGCGGCATTGATGGCATCAATGGCAATTTTGAAACCGCCGTCAGTGGCATTTTTGAAGCCAACGGGGCAAGATAAACCGGACGCTAATTCTCTGTGGACTTGGCTTTCAGTGGTTCTAGCACCAATCGCGCCCCATGAAATCAGGTCGGATACATATTGTGGGGTAATCAAATCCAGATATTCAGTAGCAGCAGGGACACCAAGATTATTCACATCAGCCAACACCTTACGCGCCAGACGCAAGCCTTTATTAATGTTAAAACTTGAATTCAAATCAGGATCGTTAATCAACCCCTTCCAGCCAACTGTGGTGCGTGGTTTTTCAAAATAAACCCGCATCACAATCACTAAATCGTCTTGCAATTGGTCAATCACCGCTTTCAATCGTCCAGCATACTCAACCGCTGCATCGGGATCGTGAATTGAACACGGGCCAATCACCACTAACAAGCGATCATCGTCACCCGTCAGAATGTTATGAATCGCCGCCCGCGCTTTTAAAATGGTTTTGGCAGCTACTTCGGTCATGGGAATTTCTTCATGAACCTGAATCGGCGGCACCACATCCTTGGTTTCGCAAATTCTTAAATCATCGGTGTTGTAATTAGTTTGCATGACACTGAGTGTTGGTAGACGAATCAAATCGGCTATTTTAACCGTTTTGCGGGGGAGGGGATACAGGCAATGGGTTTGGGCGATACGGAATATAAAAATCAGCTGTAGATAAGCTACAATCAACCGACTTGTTTTTCGGCGAGCAAGATGCCAACAATCAGTGCTTTTTACGGGATTTTAATCAAGATGTTTTTCGATGTTCATGCACCCGCTCACTTCCATGTCGAGTATGCAGAATATAAAGCGGTGATTGATATTAAAAAGCTTGAACTGATCGAAGGTAGCTTACCTCGTCGCGCTCAAGAGCTGGCTTTGGATTGGGCGGAACTTCATCAAGCTGAATTACTGGAAGACTGGGCATTATGCGCGGCCAGACAACAACCAAACAAAATTCCACCTCTAAAATAAATATCCATTGCTATGTATTGGGATGTAATCAAAGTTAACTGTGAATCTGATTTGAGCTTAAGTGTTGCTTTTAAAGATGGCACCCAAGGCAAAGTGATTTTTGAAGAAACCCACTTAACCGGTGTTTTTCAGGCACTCAAAGATCCTCACTTTTTTCATCGTGTATCGATTGATAATGCTGCAGTAGTTTGGCCTGACGAGATTGATTTAGCACCCGACGCCATGTACCGCGAAATTAAACGCTGCGGTGAATGGATTTTAAAATAGCCCGTAACTATCGACATTGAACCAACCAACCACCAGCCACCGCTATCGCCAACTTAGCCGCAACAACAATCAGCCTTTAGCCCTAAAAATCAAACGCGGCTTGGCTTATTTGCTGTTGGCGTTTATCGGCAGCTCGCTAGTCTCCGTTGCTTTACTGCGCTTTATGCCGATGCCGACATCGGCTTTCATGCTCAATCAACATTTTGAAGACCTATTTGCCGGCCAAGGCTATCGCGCGATTAATCAAGACTGGATCAGTTACGAAAAAATCTCCAAACACGCCTCGCAAGCAATAATCGCCTCCGAAGACCAATTGTTTTATCAACACAACGGCTTCGACATCAACGCCATCCAAAAAGCCTATCAACGCTATGAAAACGGCGGCAGCTTGCGTGGTGCCAGCACTATCAGCCAGCAAGTCGCTAAAAATCTGTTTTTAGTACCGGCCAAAAATCTGGTTCGCAAAGCCTTGGAAATTTGGTTTACCGTGTTATTAGAAATGCTGTGGAGCAAGGAGCGGATTTTGGAAATGTATTTAAACATCGCTGAATTTGGCGACCATTTATTTGGCATCGAAGCCGCCAGTCGCCATTATTTCGGCATCTCCGCCAAACAGCTGTCTGCCGAACAAAGCGCCTTACTCGCCGCGACTTTACCGAATCCAATTCGCTTTAAAGCCAACCAACCCAGCGAATATGTTTACAAACGCCAAGCCTGGATTTTGCGGCAAATGCGTCATTTTTAAGCCTTAACGAACAGGTTACAATGCCAGCTTTAGCCTCTAATCTGGATTCCGCATGAAATTGCTTACTTTTCTTCATCAAGGTCAATCGCAAATTGGCGCAGTGGTTGATAACAGCATCGTGGTTGCAACTGGTAATATCGACCATGCTGACAACATGATCACCTTTCTCACCAGCGGTGCCAATGGTTTAAACGCCCTGCAAAACTTGATTGATAGCGGCAATCACCGTATCAACCTAGCCGATGTGACGTTGCAAGCACCGATTCCACGCCCCGGCAAATTGCTAGGGATTGGCCTTAACTACGCCGATCACATTGGCGAAACCGGCCTTGAAAAACCTGAATATCCAACTTTTTTCACCAAACAAAGCACTTGCGTGATTGCCAATGGCGAAGCGATTCATTGCCCAAAAGTCTCGGATAAAGTCGATTACGAAGGCGAATTAGCGTTTGTGATTGGCAAGCGCTGCCGCAATGTGCCGCTTGAACAAGCCCATGAAGTGATTGCTGGCTACATGATTTGTAACGATGTCACAGTGCGCGACTGGCAATTCCGCACCCCAACTTGGACAATCGGCAAATCCTTCGACACCCACGGCCCACTGGGTCCTTGGATTGTCACCCAAGACGAAATCGCTGACCCGCATAATCTCAGCCTAAAAACCTGGGTCGATGACGAATTACGCCAAAATGCCAACACCGGCGAAATGATTTTTAACTGTTACGAACAAATTGCTTATCTCAGCCAAGCAATGACTTTGGAGCCCGGCGATGTGATTAGCACCGGCACGCCAAGTGGTGTTGGGGTAAAAATGAAACCGCGCGGCTATTTAAAACCCGGGCAAGTGGTACGGATTGAAATTGAAGGCATTGGCCAATTACAAAATCCGGTGATTAACGAACCGGATAATTTTGTCGGTTAAGATTCGATTAAGCCTGCCTCTTGTAAGCTAAGCCCAACTTAAATAAAAGAGGGCAAATCGCCAAGAGGCAGTTATGAAAACTTTGAAAATCACCGCGTTAGTTATTGCTACATTAACTTTGTCAGGTTGTGCAACCCATCCATACAACGGTGGCTACGCAGCTTACAGCGCCAGCTATTCAAGCACACCGGTTTCATATCCTGTCGCTAGATACCACTACTCTCAACCTTACTATGCGGCACCAGTTTATCCGGTTGCGCCACGTTATGTACCTACACCAGCACCCGTATTGCAATTTAATTACGGCGGCGGACATGAAAGGCATTTTGAGCATGGTCACCACGACTACAGACCGGAACACCATTTCTCACACGGTCATCATGGTCGTCGTCATGAACGGGATTAGCATTAACGCTTTGGGCAATCGGGCTTAAAGCGTGCCAAACTGAAAACCAAACTATCCACAGCGAACAAGACGAGTACGGTGAGCAAATTGTCTCAACACTGTCGAGACAATTGAATTGAGCACATGTTAAAGCTTAATCTATATTTTACGACACGCTCAAACGCGACTTTTACCTGCAAGCGCATCTTTGTCTTTCTCACTTATACAGAAACCCAGCAACCGAGGCCAACCATGAAAAAACCCACGGTTTACATTCTGGCCAGCAAACGCAACGGCACACTTTATATCGGAGTTACCAGCAACTTAATTCAACGCATCTGGCAACACAAAAACGACCTTACCCTAGGGTTTACTCAAAAATATCATGTCCACCAATTAGTCTATTACGAACAATACCAAGACATGACAGCCGCTATATCACGGGAAAAACAACTCAAAAAATGGCATCGGGCTTGGAAAATCGAACTCATCGAAAAGACCAACCCTCAATGGCGAGATTTGTGGCTCGATATTATTCAATAACGCCCAAAACCTCGTCATTCTCGCGAACGCGGGAATCCAGTATCACCGGATCTGCTGGCGCCAACTGGATCCCCGCATTCGCGGGGATGACGGCATAAATCGAACGCCTGGAACTCGACGCAACGGCCGGAAATCCCTGTG
>JBJSYX010000301.1:0-2430 GCA_046090005.1 Methylomonas sp.
ATTCAATTTTGTTTTGCATTGCGTATTCAAGCATAAAATTTCTCACATACCCTATCCCTTTATCGTTTTCTAAAATAGAAACTTTATTTGGGACATCGTATTTATTAATTTCTTGTGGCTCAATAAAGTGCTTAACTTCAATGCCAACATCCTGAAATAATTTATATGTTTTCGTATTTAAACGTCCTTTTGTAGGTATAAAACAAATCATATTTTTTCCTTTTCAGCTTTCAAAAAATCCATAATCATTCCACCAACGTAAGCACCTTGCCCACGCCAAAATTTAACAAGCGCAAAAGCTTCTTCGTAATGTTCGGCTTCAAACTCGATTTGAATAGCTTTTTTAACTCCGTCTGACATTTCTCTCAGTTTTTCAACTAAATCTTCGTCATCAAGTATTGAATAATCTATATCTTCTTCAGAATCATCTAGATTATCCGAAGCATTTAAAACTTCTAAGATTGAATTTAAATCACCGATTACTCCTAAATCTTCTCCCTTTTCATCAAGGTATTCAGCTTGGCTAATCAGTAAGTCACTATCAAAAAGTTTCAATTCTGTAGCAAGATCAAGCCCCGCTCCGTGAATCGTAGAATGATTGTGAATAATCGAGTATTTTATAGCTTGAGCCTCATTTTTAGCGTGAACTCCTACTAAAACAGGAACCATCCATTCCCCATCATTATCAATATCTATACCTCTAGGTCGATCTATTTTGCGCTTTTTAATTGTCAATAGTGCGGCACACCGATCATGACCCTCGGTAATTCCCCCTTTTCCACCATTTAAGCTCGGATCATAGCCAATTGGGTCTTTAAAGCCCAATTCCAATATTGAAGCTATTATGTTTTCAGTATCGTGTTTTTTGGAATTACCCTTTAATTGTTTTAAATCACAAAGCCGTCGATACTCAATTTTTAGAATTTCAGTGGATACGCTATCACTTACCTCGGTATTAGAAGCATTAGCTTTTTTGATATTCGGATATGGCTGTGTCATAATTAATGTAAGATTAAATAACTCTACTACTATAATAACCAATGGTTATAACTAATCGAGGCAGAAAGCGTACTTATTCTATTCATGAAACGGTAATTGTTAATCTAATCCGATAAATGCTTTCAAGGGATAGAATACAAGACTATTTCTATACCCTCCTTTACGAGTTGGGATAATAGGTGTGACTCCATGCACATTACGCCACGCCGGGTAAACAAGTATGGAATTGTTTTGCTGTCCTATAGTTGCATTATAATCAGGAATATGTAAATCACCGCCCTTTGAGTTTAGTTTTTTGCAAATGATAACGTTAACCGACCCAACTATGTTACCCGTATCCCGATGAAACGGTGCTGAAATATTGTAGTTTGAAATTGAGCTTGTGAATAAGTTACCGAACTTCCATTTGTCTGGCACTTGTCTAAACAACTCAATTTGTTTTTCGTATTGCTTTGGTAATATTTCCTTAATGAGTTGCTCGCTTTCTTCTGCTAACATTAACATAGCCTTAATAAATGTTTGCGCTGATTTTACGGAATGAACACTTGAACGATTACCGTAATTTCGTTTAAACTGTGCCTTTGGTGCTATGCTTCCAATAATACAAGAAAATTGGTCAACTCTGGTTTTTTCTGTTAATCCTTTTTTCATCAAATGATATTGTTCATGATTTGATACGGTTGCCCTTGACATATTAGACTTTGGAACGTTGCTTGAATTAAATTCTGCATTTGCTAAATCTGCCAACTTGCACATTTTTTCAGGTATCTTAGTTAGGTAAAACCCAACAAGCTCATCATCGGCATAAAAGACACAATCCTCCGTTACATTCGGCTTTTTGTATTCGCAAACATCGCCTATTTTGACTTCGTGTTTTTGTATTATTAAATCAATTTTTTTCATTTTACTATTTTTTTATAATAAGTAGCCAATCCTTTAATATCTGTCTTCATATCCACGCGATCATTTTTTCTTTGCAATGTCACAAAAGGATTCCATTCACGACACATCTTCTTAGAAGATTCCTCATCTTTCTTTGCTTTGTACATATTATTTAAACCACCAGCATTATTCCCAGGATCTGGACAAGAAAACCAATATCTATTGAAACGCAATATACCATTACCATTCTTTATTGTTTGCAAGGCAAAGTCTCTATCTTCTTTTAGGTTGAACTCTGAACGATAGTTCCATTTTATTTTTAAAACATTCATTAACACGCATACCTCAGCAAATTTTCTATTAATTGAATAACTTGTTTTTTCCTTCCAAGCGTGTTGACGATAGTTAATCCCTACTAACTCAAAAGGTAGTTTTTTTGCTTTTTCAAGTATTTCAAACCAAATAGAAGCGTCTTTTTTAACTGTTTTTCCATTGTAAACACCAAAAGAAGTTACATCATCATCGCAAGTCAAAACCCATTCAATTTTG
>JBJSYX010000302.1:0-4468 GCA_046090005.1 Methylomonas sp.
TATCTCTTTAATAGAACAATTATCGATAGACCATTCACCTGGAAGTCGAACACAAGTCGCCTGGTCTGCAATGGGTAAAATCAGAGTATTAACATTCGATGAGTTTGATTGACAATAACCAATTGGAGGAATCAAATTAACAGTAATCGAAGATGCGGTATTAAGATTTATTGACCAGTCATTTGAATAAATATTGGTTGTTACTTTCGATTGGGGAGCCATACTTTTTATTTCTAAGGATGTATTATCATTGTTAACCGTAAATCCCCAGCCAAAATTATTTGGATTTTCAATGTTTTCACTGATGTTTTGAGTCCCCCAGCCATCGAAGTAACCATTATCTATAGAGTTTAAATAAGGGCCTTTCCAGTTTTCTATTATATTGATGCAATTGAAATCGGGTTCGATTGCGGTTGAGCAATCTTTACCATCAGTTAATTCAGAAATTGTATAAGGCAATCTTCCTACATCGACAACAAAACCACTGGCTGTTGGTACACCATTAATAGTATCGACTTTAATGATTGCATTTTTGATTTCTAAAGCACGATCTTTAGTGATTTGTTCTCTAACAATATCCTGTGTTGAGTTTATATACGGTACAGCCATTCCTGCTATAGCAGTTAAAATCAATAATACTACCGATAATTCTAAAAGTGTAAGCCCATTCTGTGATTTATAGTTCATGAAGATTTAAATTATCCTATATTTTTTAAGACGATAGTCGTATTTTTTTGTGTTGATCCCTAATATTTTAGCAGCTTGTTGTCTATTGTTGTAACAGCGGTTGAACGCTTGTTTTATAAGGCTATACTCAATGTCTTCCCAAATAATTCCGCCATTTGGTAATATAAAAAAATATTTTATTTTCTCATCAGAATTAGAATTTCTAAAATTAGTTGGAAGATCGTTGACTTTTATCTCGCGCCTAAACTTCATGATAACGAGATATTCACATAGATTTTTTAGTTGTCTAACATTGCCAGGCCAAAAATATTCTTCAAGTATTGATATTGTTTCACTAGATAAAGTAGGTTTCCTTATTTTGTTTTTTATAGAAAACATCGTTAAGTAATAGTCAAGTAACAATGGTATGTCTGATCGCCTAGTTCTTAGTGCTGGAATCTCTATTGAAATTGCTTGTAACCTAAAATAGAGATCTTGTCTGATCTTACCAGTTTTAGTTTCGTTGAATAAATCAATATTGCTTGAAACAATAATTCTGACACTTGAATGTTTAATGTCAATGTCGCCTATTGGTCTGTATTCGCCAGAATCTAGAAACCTTAGCAGTTTTGCTTGTACATCAATATTTAAAAAATTAATCTCATCTAGGAATAATGTGCCACCATCAATCTCTTCTATAATGCCTTTTTGTAGACCATTTGATCCTGTAAAAGCACCTTCCTTAGAGCCAAATAATATGCTTTCAGCTAATGACTCAGCTAAGTTGGCACAATTTAAACACAGTAATGGTTGATTCACTCTGTCGCTGTTTTTATGAATGTAGTTTACCAATAATTCCTTTCCTGTACCTGTTTCACCTAATAATAAAATTGTTGTACTAGACATCGCAGCATTCTTCAATTTTTTTTTAAGTGATCTGATTGAAGCTGTTTTACCGATTATTTTATAATTTTTCATCATCAAGGCTATGGGATAAAGACATTGGGGTTTTGTTAATAAGACGAATATTACTGTCAATACCGCATAAATTTTTCGTTTGATCTGTATGCTAACGAACCGAACTTAATCTGCATGAGACTTAAACTAACCAGCAGTGTGCATTTGCTTGTGAATGCGATGTGCACTATTAGGTAATTGGGCCTGATGTTCCTTCTCCATCCGTAGTAAGTTTCCTCCATTACTACGGATCTTTTTATTAATGACATGATAGCTAGTGTTAATTAACGAACGGATTGGTTTCTTCAAAATAGATTAAATATTAATAACTTAGTTTCTTCAGGAATTGCTGATACCCCTTGCCAAGGATGGACTATACATTGAAGTGAGTTGGTTATCGGCAATTCCTGAGCTAATTAGGTTTTATGTCATTAAGTAGCTTTTATTCCTCATTATTTCTAATTTGTTATTAGGCATTGTTTCAACCTGTTCACATAGTCGTGAATGCGGGTATGGATTGAGCTGTGGACTTGGTACACCGGGGCTGCGGGGTGGTCGAGCCGGGATTGAATTTATCTTAGGCTTGCAGGTTCGAGGCGGCAGATGAGTGTTTGTACCTTGTATTGCCTGTCATTAGCTGGGTTTCAAATCACTTATCAACATCAAAGCAGTTGCTATCAGATTAGTGTCGAAAATCCCCATCGAGTTAAAGGTCGGATTGTGGTTTTGGAATTGGACGGTGTGCAGCAAGCAGATTGCTGAGCGATTCAATTAATTGACGATGGCAAGATTCATCAAGTCCGAATTGAATTGGCTTGAGTGTTATCAATCGTGTGTTGGCGTACCGACTGATTTTATTCTGACTTATATCCTAATCAACGGCGTAGGGAAGGTTTTCTACGTCTTGTTTTAGCGATTTAATGAGGAATTGAATATGAAAACCAGTACAAAAAAATACTACAGATCGATGGTAGCAATGATTCTAGCTGCTGTTTCAACCGCAAGCTTCGCCATCGATAATCAACTCGGCACTGCTTTGGGACACGCTGAGTCTGCTGCAAAAACCGATGATGTGAAAGAAATTGAAACTCACGCTGAGTCGGCGAAAACCAATATCACCAACCTAGAGCAACATTTGAAAGAAGCTCTAAATTGTCTAAATTCAGCGATTGAACACAGCAAGCATGGGCATGTTGAGTTAGCTAAAAAATCTGCTGAAGATGCGGTTAAACATTTAAAAGCGGCTAAGTAAATTCGGTTTTCAATCGGGTTAACTGGGTTTAACCCGATTGGTTGTTGAGACCGTTTTGTGTGCTAATCAACAGACCGCTAGTTCATGTTGCTCTTAAGCTACGGATTCTCTGTTGTTGCAACATTTTTTAACTTTAAAGGAATCCATCATGCGAAAACATAAACAACTCATCATCGCCTCATCACTCGCGACTAGCATTCTGTCAGTAGCGCAAGCTGCTACCAATCAACCTCAAGATGAGCGTTGGTACCTTGCGCCGTTTGCTTCTTATCTCAATACCGGTGGTGATCGTCAAGCCAGGGATGGTTGGGGAGGTGGTTTAGGTGTCGGTAAAATGATCGATGAACATTTTAATCTGGAATTAAAAGGCTTTTATCAAGGCTTTAACGGTAATCAGGGCACTTGGGATTTGGTCGGTGCTAGTGCTGATGTTCAGTATTACTTATTCCGTGACAAACTCTCGCCTTATGCCGTATTGGGTATTGGTGGCATCAATACTTGTGTTTCGGCCAATTGCGGTATTGGCGTGATTGGCGAAACCGGTTTAGGTCTTAGCTATGAGTTTAACGACAATTTGCTGATTCGTAGTGATGTCCGTTACCGCTATAACAATAATTTGAGCGCCCATGTTCAACCGGGTTCTGATGATTTTCACGATATGACCGTCAATCTGGGCGTGGTGATTCCGTTTGGTGATAAACCTAAATATCCCGAAGTAACAGCTGAGCCAAGACCTAAAGTGGCACCAGTTGCTGTCGCGCCAGTTGATGAGTGTTCTACTCGTGACTCCGATGGTGATGGTGTCAATGATTGTGCTGACCAATGCCCAAAAACCGTTAAAGGTAGCTTAGTTAATGGTAAAGGCTGTGCGGTTAAGTTATTGCTAAAAGGTGAACACTTTAAATACGATTCCGCTGAGTTGGGTTTGAATGCCAAAGAACTATTAGATGGTGTCGCAGCTGATTTGATGGCTTATCCGCAAAAAAATGACATTGAAGTACAAGGTCACACCAGTAGTGAAGGCAGCGATGCTTACAACATGAAGCTATCACAACGTCGTGCTAATGCAGTGGTGCAATATTTGAAAAATAAGGGTGTTACTAATAAGTTGACTGCTCATGCCTATGGCGAGAGACAGCCGATTGCTGATAACAGAACCGATGCAGGTAAATCAGAAAACCGCCGTGTTGAATTAATTTGGATAGAAATGTAATTATGTTTTAGTGTCAATATACAAATATTGGCACTTTAATTCTAGTTTAAAAATCAACTTAATGTTGATTTTCGACGCAAAGCAACCCCCTAAAATAAGCAGATTTTTTTAAAATAAGACACCTTATGTTTGATAACGTACCGAGCTAATTATGTTTGAGCTATATTCTGTAATCTCACGGTTATTAATTAACCTGTTTTTTGAATAAATTAATTTTGAATTTTGTGTTTTTGATATTGGCGAAATTTTATTATTTTTAGTTAAATCAACTGGATTATAAGGATACGTTATGACAACTGTTGCTGTAATTGGTTTAGGTTATGTGGGGCTTCCATTGGTTGTTGAATTTGGTAAACAGGGGCCGACGATTGGTTTTGATA
>JBJSYX010000303.1:0-3370 GCA_046090005.1 Methylomonas sp.
ACCATTTCAGCCACTTGCACATGGCGACTGGCTGGTTCGTCGAAGGTACTGGAAACCACTTCACCACGAACGCAACGCTCCATCTCGGTTACCTCTTCTGGGCGTTCGTCGATTAATAGAACGATTAAGTAACATTCTGGATTGTTCTCGGCAATCGCATGAGCGATGCTTTGCATAATCATGGTTTTACCGGCTTTCGGTGGTGATACGATTAAACCACGTTGACCTTTGCCGATAGGTGCAATCAAGTCGATGATACGTGCGGTCAAGTCTTCACTGGTGCCGTTGCCTTGTTCTAAACGGAAACGTTTGTTGGCGAATAACGGGGTGAGGTTTGAAAATGAAATTTTGTTTTTGGTATTTTCTGGCGCTTCAAAATTGATGCTTTCAACTTTGAGCATAGCGAAATAACGTTCGCCATCTTTAGGAGGTCTAATTTTGCCGCTAACGGTATCGCCAGTGCGCAAACCGAAGCGTCTGATTTGACTGGGTGAAACGTAAATATCATCGGGACCGGCTAAGTAAGATGCGCCCGGCGTTCGTAAAAAGCCAAAACCATCTTGTAGTATTTCTAAAACCCCATCACCATAAATATCTTCACCGCTTTTAGCCTGCTTCTTAAGAATCATGAAAATCAATTCTTGCTTTCGTGCTCTGTCGATGTTTTCCAAGCCTAACGATTCGGCAATGGCAATAATTTCTGTGGCTTGTTTTAGTTTTAACTCGGTAAGATTCATGTTGGTGTTAGAGAAATGAAAGAAACGCAGATCGGCAGAATACCGTTTACAGCGGAAGGTGGCTTTTGGATTATTTACAGATGATAACTGCGAAGGAGAAATCGGAAAACACTATATCGCATTAACCGGACTTATCAAAACGTTTTTCGAATAAATCCGGTTAATTACGCTTGCTATCAGATGTTGCTATCGATAAAAGCAGCCAATTGTGATTTGGTTAAAGCGCCTACTTTTGTTGCTTCTACTTCGCCATTTTTGAAAATCATCAAAGTTGGAATACCGCGCACACCGTACTGTTGTGGGGTTTTTGGATTTTCATCAATATTCAGCTTGGCAACAGTCAGCTTGCCTTTATATTCGGCAGCTACTTCATCAAGAACTGGGGCAATCATTTTACAAGGACCGCACCATTCAGCCCAGTAGTCCAATAGAACAGGACCTGCAGAATTGATTACGGTTTCATTAAAATCAGCATCAGACACATGAAGGACTAAGTCACTCACGCCACTCTCCAATAGTTTACAAAGGGCAAAACTATAGTTTCGGGGCAATCCTATTGTCAATCAATTTCAACCATAGCGTTTTTTAAGTTATGCTATCAGCCATGAAAAAGACACATTTGACCGAAACACGATTCAGTAATTTGGAGCTTTCTGACTCCATTATCAAAGGCTTGAAAGACGCCGGATTTATCAATTGCTCACCGATTCAAGACAAGTCTTTGCCGCTATTATTGCGCGGCAAAGATGTCGCAGGGCAGGCGCAAACCGGCACCGGTAAAACCGCAACTTTTTTACTCGCTACTTTTCAGCATTTAATTAATGATGAAAGCGAAAAAATCAAAAATCCTCGCGCCCTGATTTTGGCACCGACTCGTGAATTGGCGATTCAAATTCATAAAGACGCGCTGCTATTAAGTCCCTATCTGAATTTAAAGTTTGCCTTAATTTATGGCGGCACTGATTATCAAAAACAGCTGGATAAAATCAAAGGCAATGTCGATGTGATTATCGGCACCCCAGGGCGGATTATCGATTTTTACAAACAAGGCGCCTTTACCTTGGATAACATTCAAGTCACGGTCATGGACGAAGCTGATCGAATGTTTGATTTAGGTTTTATTAAAGACATTCGCTTTTTACTGCGCCGGATGCCACCACCTGAAAAACGTCTTAACTTGCTGTTTTCCGCGACTTTATCTTACAAAGTCACCGAATTGGCTTACGAGCACATGAACAACCCGGTGCTGGTAAAAATCGAGTCAGAAGAAGTGACTTCAAAAGCGATTAATCAAGTTGCTTATTGTCCGGCTAATGAGCAAAAAATCCCGCTATTGCTAGGCTTACTTAAACATCATCAACCACAACGCGGCATTGTGTTTGTCAATACCAAACGTGCTGCTGAACAATTGGATGATTATCTGCAAGCTAACGGCTATAAAACCGCTTTGCTGAGTGGTGATGTGCCACAGGATAAGCGCCAGCGTTTACTGAATGATTTTCAAGAAAACCGCGTCACTTTGATGATTGCCACCGATGTGGCAGCGCGTGGTCTGCATATTCCCGACGTTTCGCATGTGTTTAATTACGACTTACCGCAAGATGTTGAAGATTATGTGCATCGGATTGGTCGTACTGCACGCTTTGGTGCCAGTGGCGAAGCAATTAGTTTTATTTGCGAAGAATATGCTTACTCAATGCCGGATATTGAAAGCTATATCGGCGAGAAAATACCGGTTAAGCCGATTACCGATGAAATTATCGTTAGTGATGTGATTAAACCCGAACGCCGCGAACCTAGAGAACGTGTCATTCCGAGAGATAAACGCCCGCCACGTCCTGATTTTAAAGCTAAGGCCAATAAAAACCGACCACCGCGCCCGCCGAGAAATGACGCTAAAGCCCCAGAGTTAGGGCCCGAAAATCCTCAACCGCCGGAAAATCAGTAATCAATTTGCTCGGCGCGGTGCTGTCGGGTTTGCTAATCGAGACCAGATGAGCAATCCCAAACGCCTGCGCCGAAGCCAATACCGACACACTGTCATCGACCAGCAAACAACGTTGTTTATCAAACAGATGCGCATCTTGTAAGGCTTGCCAAAACCCCAGCTGTTCTTTCGCCAAACCAAAATCATGCGAGGAAATAATCTGATCAAAAAACACCTGTAAACAGGTTTTTTCCATTTTCAGATTCAAGCTATCGCGATGGGCATTAGTGACCAATAACAAACGCTTGCCACTGGCTCGAACTGCTTCCAAAAACTCAGTGACGTGCGGATGCACCGCAATTAATCCCGCCATTTCTTGCTTTAACTCGGCGATATTTAACGCCAGTTGTTCAGTCCAGTAATCCAGACAATACCACTCCAAACGGCCTTCCATAGCTTTAAAGCGCGGGATTAATTGCTGGTTAGCTTGTTCGATAGTCAAACCATGCAATTCGGCAAACTTTAATGGTACAAAAGTCTGCCAAAAATGATTATCAAAATTCAAATCCAGTAAAGTACCGTCCATATCTAATAGGACAGTGTCGATTTGGTGCCAATTCAACATGAGTAAAAAATTCCGCACGAATGTAATTTAAAAATAGGCATTAGAAATACCTCCATTCTTGCAAAGGCAAAGGCAAAGGTA
>JBJSYX010000304.1:0-4390 GCA_046090005.1 Methylomonas sp.
CAGACCGGCATTTGATCGCGCAGATAAGCTTGAATGTCTTGAGCAAGGCGTTGGAAGTAGTCGCTGGTGTGGTAAGAGCTATCAATCGTGGTGAAAAGCGATCATTGTTATCAGTTGTAATTGATCTTAAAGGTAACGAAAAACAAACCTTTGACAAATACAGCGCAGACCAACTGGTCGATTTGACCGTTGAGCAAGTCAAAGAAAACCTGCTCAATTCAGGTTTATGGACTTCGTTTTTAACGCGTCCTTATGGCAAAGTGCCTGCGGTCGATAATGTTCCGAGTTCTATTTTTGTAACGGCGATCGATACCCGTCCATTGGCAGCCGATCCTGTCGTAATCATCAATGATCGTGCGGAAGATTTTGCGAATGGCCTTAAACTAATCGCTAAACTGACTGCTGGTAAAACTTATCTGTGTAAAACAACCGGTGCTGCAATTGATAATGTGGCTATAACCGATGTTGCCGAATTTTCTGGTCCTCATCCTGCAGGATTGCCAAGCACCCACATTCACTTTATCGATCCGGTCAATATCAATAAATTTGTTTGGCATATCGATTATCAGGCTGTAATAGCCATCGGGGCGTTATTTACTACAGGCGAATTGAGTGTCGAGCGGGTTGTTGCACTTGCAGGACCGGTTGTTAAGAATCCGCGCTTGGTTCGTACTCGAGTGGGAGCTAATCTGAATGAATTAGTGGCTGGCGAACTTGAAGATGGTGATAACCGAGTCATCTCGGGCTCTGTTCTTTATGGGCATAGTGCTGTCGATGCCGTTGCCTTTTTAGGCGCCTATGATCTTCAGGTTTCTGTATTGAAAGAGGGGCGTGATCGCGAATTTTTTGGCTGGATCGTACCTGGCAAAGACAAATATTCGGCTTTAAACGTCTACGTCTCTAGTCGTGATCGTAAAGATCATCGCTTGTTTCCATTAACAACAGATAAAAATGGCAGTAACAGAGCGATTGTCCCGGTTGGTATTTACGAAACGGTTATGCCTATGGATATTCTGCCCACTCCTTTGCTTAAAGCAATTGTGGTTGGTGATACCGATGTTGCTCAGCAATTAGGGTGTCTGGAATTGAATGAAGAAGATATGGCGCTGTTCACATTTGTCGATCCCGGTAAACACGACTTTGCGCCGGTACTCAGAGCTAATTTAGATAAAATTGAGAAGGAAGGATAAATGTCGGCTAGAGATTTTTTAGATAGCATAGAGCCGCATTTTACAAAAGGCGGTAAGCTTGAAAAGTATTATGGTCTCTATGAGATGGTTGATACTTTTATGTATACCCCGTCTGATGTAACACGCGGAAAAACTCATGTTCGTGATGGTAATGACCTGAAACGAACCATGACTTTCGTGGTGATTGCCACTGCGTTCTGTATTCTGATGGCTTGGTACAACACTGGTTATCAGGCAAATCAGGCTATGCAGACTATGGGCGTTAGTGCAATTGAAGGTTGGCGCCGCATTCCTATGGTTCTGTTTGGCTATAATCCCTACAACCCTTTGTCATGTCTAGTGCACGGCATGCTTTATTTCTTCCCTATTTATATCACCACTCTTGCTGTAGGCGGTTTCTGGGAAGTGTTATTTGCAACAGTGCGTAAACACGAAGTCAATGAAGGCTTTCTGGTTTCCTCAATGTTGTATACCTTGATCTTGCCACCAGATATGCCCTTGTGGCAGGTTGCTTTGGGTATCTCGTTTGGTATCGTTTTGGGCAAAGAAGTTTTTGGTGGCACGGGTAAAAACTTTTTGAATCCTGCTTTAACTGGTCGTGCTTTCTTGTTCTTTGCTTATCCTGCTTCTATTTCTGGTGATGCAGTTTGGGTTGCTGTTGACGGTTATAGCGGTGCTACCGCCCTTTCGCTGGCCTCAATGGGCGGTCTGGAAGCCATTAAAGGCAGCTTTAGCTGGTTACAAGCTTTCTTGGGCTTCATTCCTGGATCCATGGGCGAAACATCGACACTCGCCTGCATGCTGGGTGCGGCATTTCTGCTTTATACGCGAGTAGCCTCATATCGGGTCATGGCCGGTGTATTTCTGGGTATGGTTGGTATGTCAACCTTATTGAATGTGATTGGCAGCACTACTAATCCGATGTTCGCGATTCCTTGGTACTGGCATATGGTGTTAGGTGGTTTTGCTTTCGGTACTGTTTTTATGGCGACTGATCCGGTTAGTGCGGCAGTGACAGACACAGGTCGCTGGATTTATGGCGCTTTGATCGGGGTGATGATCATCATCATTCGGGTTATCAATCCTGCTTTCCCAGAAGGTGTGATGCTTGCAATTCTTTTCTCAAACATGTTTGCACCCTTGATTGATTACTTTGTTGTTCAGGCAAATATTAGAAGAAGGATTAAACGTCATGGCTAATGCTGAGAAAAAAACTTGTAAGTATAACGAGCACCTTTGCAAATATTACGAACAGTTCAAAGTCTATCGTGACAAGGTATTGGTTTTAAGTAATGACAGCTTAGAAAAAACTATCGCGGTAGCTTTGGCGTTGTGCTTGGTGTGTGCCGTATTGGTATCACTAGCGACTGTTGCCTTAAGGCCTTTGCAAACGCATAACAAAGCCTTGGATATGAAGAAAAATATTCTTGATGTTGCCGGCTTGTTGAATGAAAACACCGATATTGATAGTGCTTTCAAAGAAAGCATTGAAAGTAAAATTGTCGACCTGAAAACCGGCGATTATATCGATAGCATTAATGCTGACGAATACGATCAGCGTAAAGCAGCTAAAGACCCGGCACAGAATGAAGTTATTCCTGCCGATAAGGACATTGCCAGCATTCGTGTCAAAGCTAAGTACACCAAAATCTATTTAGTGAAAAAAGGCGGTCAGCTGCAGTCTATTATTCTGCCTATCAATGGTTATGGATTATGGTCAACCATGTATGGCTTTTTAGCTTTGGAAGCAGATGCTCAAACCGTTCAAAGTATTAATCTTTATGACCAAGCTGAAACTCCGGGCTTGGGTGGTGAAGTTGTTAATCCTAACTGGCGTGCTTTGTGGAAAAACAAAAAAGTATATTCCGATAAAGGCGATGTGGCTTTGACTCTGGTTAAAGGCGGTGTCGACGAAAGCAGAGCCGATGCCGTTTATAAAGTTGATGGTTTGGCCGGTGCGACCTTAACCAGCCGCGGTGTCAGTAACTTAATCCAATACTGGATGGGTCCTGAAGGTTTCGCTACCTATCTAAACAAAATTAGAAAACAAGGCTAGGTCTGAATATGGATAAAGAAACTAAAAAAGTATTATTTGAACCGTTGGTAGATAACAACCCGATTACCTTGCAGGTATTGGGTGTGTGTTCTGCGTTAGCGGTAACTTCACAAATGTCGACATCATTGATAATGGCGCTGGCATTAACATCGGTAACGGCTTGTTCCAGTGCTGCTATCAGTGCTGTGCGCCAGCATACGCCAAGCAGTATCCGGATTATCGTGCAGATGATCATTATTGCTTCATTGGTAATTGTGGTTGATCAGTTGCTGAAGGCATTTGCATTTGATGTCAGTAAAAAACTGTCGGTATTCGTTGGTTTGATTATTACCAACTGTATTGTTATGGGGCGTGCTGAAGCGTATGCGATGAAGAATCCACCGTTACAAAGTTTTATCGATGGTATCGGTAATGGTATGGGTTATAGCTTGATTCTGATCATGGTTGCTACCGTGAGAGAAACTTTGGGTTCAGGCAAATTGCTGGGAATTGAAATTTTGCCACTGGTAAAAGATGGTGGTTGGTATGTGCCAAATGGCCTGATGCTGTTACCACCCAGTGCCTTCTTCGTTATCGGTTTGATTATCTGGGGCTTTCGCACTTGGAAACCTAAGCAAGTCGAGCATAACGAGTTCAAAATTTTGTCGATTTCTCATGGTGAAGGAGGGCACCACTAATGGAAGCCTATATCAGTTTATTTGTTAAGGCGGTTTTCATTGAGAACCTGGCGCTGTCGTTCTTCTTGGGTATGTGTACCTTTTTGGCGGTATCCAAGAAAATTTCGACCGCAATGGGTTTAGGGATTGCCGTAATGGTGGTGCAAACTTTGACTGTGCCGGCAAACAACTTTATTTATCAAACTCTGCTGAAAGAAGATGCTTTGGCGTGGTTAGGTATTAAAGGTGTCGACCTTAGCTTTTTAAGTTTATTGAGCTGTATCGGCATGATTGCTGCCATCGTTCAAATTCTGGAAATGACTTTAGATAAGTTCTTCCCAGCTTTGTATAACGCATTAGGTATTTTCCTGCCCTTGATTACTGTGAACTGTGCGATTCTTGCCGGTAGTTTGTTCATGATTGAACGAGATTACAACTTTGGTGAGAGTGTGGTTTACGGTATTGGCAGTGGTTTTGGCTGGGCTTTG
>JBJSYX010000305.1:0-3772 GCA_046090005.1 Methylomonas sp.
CTTAGGGTATAAAGGGGTTTTCTACGGTTATCTACCCTGTGATGAAAAAGATTGTGACGGTTTGAAAATGACCATGTCGTTAAAACAGAAGAACAATTACCTGATTGTTAGTCAGTATGCTAAAGCCGCTAACCGAGAGCATTATGAAAAAGGTAAATACGAGTGGGACGAAAAAGCCAAACTTGTGACGTTAACACCCAATAACAATGGCCCTAAGCGGCAGTTCAAAATTGAAGACCAAGCGGCTTTAGTGTTGCTTAATAGCGATGGTACGCTACCAACCCGTAACAAAGACGATTACACATTAACCCGTAACGATAGTGATAAATCAAAAACCCGTGAAGTTCATATTCACTAAAATTTCCTAATTCCTCTGCCTAAATAGGGTATGAATTGCTTCGTACCCTTGTCATTTCAGTTTCACTTTTCCATCAAGCTGATTTTTTACTCAAATTTACTTAGTGAAGTGTTTGTTAACAGCCTGATTTTGGTTAGCAATTACCGGCTAATTTTGTAAGCCAAGATGGTCGGTTGGCTGTTTTCAGGTAATCCAAATGATGGCTTACAGCCTAGTTGTCAATTGAGTTTCGACTAATTAAGCGTGCGAAAAAAGTTAAAACTACTGTTTTTTTGTTTTGATAAATAATGTAAATCATTGTTATTTTTGAAAAATAACAAGCCAAACGGCTTAGGTTTTTATTAAAATCCAGATTTAAGATTTGATCAGGATTTGATATTTATGTTTAAACGACACAGACTAAATTGGGCGGTGTTATTGGCAGTAGCGGGATGCTATCGGGCTTATGCACAAGATCCAGGTGCAGTTTTGAAAAATATTCAACAGAATCAAATTGGCGAACAAATTGAACTAAAGCCTCAGGAAAGTCAGCCAGAGGTTGATAATACGGTGGTGATTAATTCGCTAAAATCGACCGAAATCCATAGTCCTTTACTGAATGATGAGTTAGCAGAGTATTGGGAAGATGAATTGGGTCATTCAGTTAGTGCTAGTCAACTCAGTAAGTTTAAAGCTTGGGCTTGGGAAAGTTTCCGTCGTCACGGTTATTTGGCGTTTGTGACTACCGAACAGCGCGAAACTGCTGGGCAGACAACCTTAGTCATTAGTGTAACAACACCGACAATCAGCAAACTGGATTTTGCATTTTCGACACAGCGTTTGGCAGAAGATAAGCAAGATGATGTCAAAGATATGTATGTTGATAGTTTTAAAGTTGGCGATGCGGTCGATATTTTGGCGTTAGAAAGTCGGATTCAACAGGCTAATTTTTATTTGCCGATAGAAATGGATGCCAATATTAAGCAAGCTGCGCCGGATCATGTTGATGTGACTTTGAAAGTGCGCGATGCGCCTGAAGCAAGTTTAGGGCGTTTTCTGGGAGCTACGCTTCAGGCCAATACGTTTGGTTTAGAGCAGTACGGTCGTTTCCAGGCCACAGGCACTGCAGCCTTTGAGGGTTTCACCCCATTTTCGCAATTTAGATTTTCCGGTCAACAATCCGAAGGCGTTTCGTATGGGCGCGGCGAGTATGAACTGCCGGCGGCTGTTCTGAAAGGTCAGGTACATGTTTATGGCAGTTATTCTGATTTTACCAGTGTCAGAAATAATCGCTCGGCCTCGCAAGGTAATTCCACTGAATATGGAACCGGTATCTCGCATTTATTAGGAACTAATCGCTATGCAGCGTTTAAATCGCATTTAGCTTTTTCGGCTAGGCATACGGTTAACGAGTTGAAGTTAACCCGTAAGTCGTTAAGTGATTTGGAGTCGTATCAAGGTCATTTAAGTTTTACAGCCGATAATAGCAAGCTTGATACCGATCATTTTAACTTTGGGCTGACTTTTGTTGGTGGCCATTATAGTTCTGAAGATGCTTTAGGGTTTAATGGTGATTACGGTAAGTTAGAGCTAAACGGTCAGCTTGAAAAAAATCTTTTGCCTGAACACGATATTTTATTGTCTACCCGTTTTCGCGGTCAGTTGTCGACCACTAATTTGAACAGCTATGACATGATTTCGATTGGTGGTACTAATGGTGTTCGTGCGTATACAACAGTCGATGGTTTAGCGGATCAAGGTGGGGTCGTCTCGCTTGATTTATATCATCGATTCGCTAATCAGCAATATGCCGGTATCTTCTACGACGCAGGTGTCGTTAAGCCGTTTAAAAACGGTCCGATAGACCAAAACGGTCAATACGTGTTGCAAGGCGTGGGCGCTCAATACGGTGGTAGTTATCATAAAGTGTCTTATAACTTTTATGTTGCTAAGGCTACAGGGTCTTATGAGAACTACTACGAAGGTAACTCAGAATCTATGCCTGGTAATTGGCGAGTGAATGGTTCTTTGTCTTATGTGTTTTAATGCTTAAGGCACGGGTTAGGTCGGATTAACCTAAGTGGTAATCCGACCTAACCATTCGCTTATTTCACAAGTCAAACTATTTACACAGGTTGGCAATCAAACTGCTTAGGCCAGTCTTTATAATTAAATACCTGACCTTCGAGTCGTACTTTATCAATCGCCGCCAAATCCAAATCCGCATAAACCCATTGGGTTTGATTGTATTCACCAATCGACAAAATGCCATGATTCGGAAAACCACGGTCAACTGGGGTATAAATCGCTGCCGCGCCGCAATTGACATCGACGGCTTCCGACCATTCCGCATTCCCTACCAAACTGGCTTGCACCACATAGCATTGATTTTCCAAGGCGCGCGCCTGACAGCCAATTCGTACCCGGTAATAACCGGCTTCGGTGTCTGTACAGCTAGGGACTAAAATTAAAACCGCACCTCGTTCGGCTTGTTGACGGGCGTAGTGGGGGAATTCGCTGTCGTAGCAGATATTAATCGCGACTTTGCCAAACACGGTATCAAATACTTTAATTTCCAAACCACGAGAAATATGCCAGTGCTCGTTTTCAAAACGGGTCATGGTCAATTTTTCTTGAAAATCGACATCGCCTTGTGGAGTAAAGAAATAAGCGTGATTGTGAAACTCGCCATTGTCATGCAACACCGGAAAAGTGCCGGCTTGAATATAAACCCGATGTTCGCTGGCTAAGCCGCTAAACAAAGCCAAATAATCATCTTTCAAGCTTTGCAAGGCGGTTAGTTGCTCGGACAACGATGAATAAACTGCTTTTGGAAACAGTGAAGCCAGTTCCATGCAAGCGTATTCGGGAAACAGCAAAATATCGGCTTTATTGCTGGCTGCTTCTGCGACCCAGCGGCGGATTTTCGCTTCAAAGTTAGCCCAGTTTTCTAAGAAGCTGATGTCATATTGGGCGGTAGCAATTCTAGGCATGATCTTCCTTTAACCAAAAAGTCATCGGTTTTGGGGTTTCTTGTGCATCGTCCAAGTCTTTCCAAGTGTAAGTGGTTTTCAGCTCGGGATGTTTGAAGTAACGGCGTTTGTTCCAAAACGCATCTAAAGGCACATATTCGGCGGGACGGCGAGGGTGGTCAACTGGGCGTTCTACGCAACAGAAACAAATATGTTTAAAGCCACCCAAGTCAGCTGCATGAGCTTCGCGTTGTTCAAAAAACCGTACGCCAATCCCTAAGCCGCGATAATTTTTGTTTAATACCGATTCGCCGCAATAGAAGATGTCATCAGGATTGTAGCCGTTTTCGATAAACGGTTTTTTAACTTCGTCGGTTTCATATTTCATCGGAATGGCGGTCGATGCGCCGATGATAGACTCGCCATCAAAGGCCAGCACAATCACGCTTTCTGGGCAGTCGAT
>JBJSYX010000306.1:0-3943 GCA_046090005.1 Methylomonas sp.
AGATAAGGAAAATCGCGGAAGACTTCAATTCTAAGTCGGGCAAGTTCAGGGATGTATTTGACTAAGGCATTGCCACTTAAGCGTTCAATGCGAATATCGTTAGACATGCGTGGTTCTCATGGTTAAAAAATTAAATTCAGATGCTTGTTGCAACGTGTTGTAAGCCACAAACAATCCAAGGTCAATTGTACAATAGACAATTATTGGTTTTGTTTATCTATTGAATATGTCGATTTTAAGAGGGTTATTAGCGGGCGTAGTGTTGGCGTCGAATCTTTGTTTAGCGGATTCTGGGGTATTGCCCGATTCAGTAAAAACACCGGGCGAGGTGATGACGACTGATGCGAATCTGATCTGTCGTCCCGGCTATTCAAAAAGTGTGCGTCATGTTCCTGAATCAGTGAAACGCTTGGCTTATGAAAGTTATGGTATTACTTCGCGACAACCCGGTGAATATGAAGTAGATCATTTGATTAGCCTTGAATTGGGAGGCTCTAATTCAATCAAAAATCTATGGCCAGAATCGTTTGTTACCCAGCCCTTAAACGCGCATGTCAAAGATGAATTGGAAAACAAGTTGCACGATTTGATTTGTTCAAACCAATTGCCGGTTGCTCAAGCCCAACGAGAAATCGCCAGTAACTGGATTCAGGCTTATGAAAAATATATCGGCCCACTTCCAGACGGTAGTCAGAGAAAATTTCAACGCGCTTTGCCCGCACCGAAACCACTACCATTATTGGGCTTGATGTCAGGTGAAAAAGCCCCGCTTGCCAAAGGCGCTTGTCCCGATAGTGCGCCAATTAAAGTCTCTAAAAATGGTATTTATCATTTAATCAATGATGCAAATTACGACAGAACCAAAGCCAAGCATTGTTTTGATTCCGCCGCTGCCGCTGAATTAGCCGGTTTTAGAGCACCGAAATAAACAAAACCCAGCAGATTGTTAAATTATTGAACAGAGAGGGTGAACATTGATCCAAAAACACTCTCAAATCTAAAAAGACAAAATCGGGGCATTTGTTCCTCAAAAACCGCTGCAGTCCGTATAATGTCTGATTATGTTGGAATCTCTAAGGGCACAAATGTCCACAACAATGAACAATACAAACAACCTTATCCCAAGCCGTTTACAAAGCATTATCGATGGTCAACAGCAACATCTACTCAAACATGGCTTAAAAGGCATTGAAAAAGAAAGTCTGCGGATTAGCGCCCAAGGTGATATTGCTCAAACCCCACATCCTAAAGCCCTCGGTTCGGCTTTAACTCATCCTTATATCACCACCGATTATTCGGAAGCTTTGCTGGAATTTATCACGCCACCGTTTGCTGAGATTAAAGAAACCTTGGCTTATATGCATCAGATTCATCAATTTGTTTATCCGCATTTGGATGATGAAATGTTGCTGGCCACCAGTATGCCTTGTGGCATTGAAGGTGATTTAAGTGTGCCGATTGCTGAATATGGTTCGTCGAATATCGGCAAAATGAAGCACGTTTATCGCAAAGGTTTATGGCATCGCTATGGGCGAACCATGCAAGCGATTGCTGGGATTCATTTTAATTACTCGGTTCCCGAAGCGTTGTGGCCAATATTGCATCAACACAGTGGTAGCGATAGCAGTTTGGATGCGTTTATTTCTGAAGCTTATTTTGGCTTGATTCGCAATTTTCAACGTCAAGGTTGGTTGATGTTGTATTTGTTCGGTGCTTCGCCAGCGATCTGCAAAACCTTTTTTAATAGCCGCCCGCAGTTGATGCAAGAGTTTGAGGAGTTTGATGAACATACGGTTTATCACCCTTACGCGACTTCGTTGCGGATGAGTGATATTGGTTATAAAAGTAAAAATCAGGCCGGTTTAAAAATTGATTACAACTCGTTGGATGGCTATGTTGAGAGTTTGAGCGCAGCAATTACTACCCCGTATCCCGAATATCAAGCGATTGGGGTTAAAGTGGATGGCGAATATCGGCAACTTAATGCCAATATTCTGCAAATCGAAAACGAGTTTTATAGCACCATGCGCCCCAAGCAAATCGCCAAATCCGGTGAAAAGCCGACTTTAGCGCTAAAACGTCGTGGTGTGTTGTATGTCGAAATGCGTTCGCTGGATTTGAACTTGTTTAACCCGATTGGCATCGACGAAAGCACCGCGCGGTTTATCGAAGCGTTTTTATTGAGTTGTTTGTTACACGATAGCCCTGCGCAAGCCAATGTTGAATTCCAAATTAATAACAGCAATCAGTTATTAGTGGCTAATCAAGGCCGCAAACCGGGGTTGATGCTCAATAAAAACGGTGAACCGATCAGTTTGCAAGCTTGGGCTAACCAGATTTTGGCCGCTATGCAGCCGATTTGTGCCTTGCTGGATCAAGGCAGTATCGATAAACCCTATCAGTTAGCCTTGCAACAACAGTTTGCCGTGGTCAAAAATCCAGCCTTAACCCCATCGGCAAAAATTTTGGCTTGCATGAAAGAAAATATCCAAGAGTTTGGCTGTTTTGCCACCAATACTTCGGCTTTGCATAAACACTATTTTAAAGCCCAGCCGCTGGCAGCGGATGTCTTGCAAGCATTTGCAACCCAAGTCAGCAATTCTCAGCAGAAACAATGTGAAATCGAAGCGAATGACCAACTGAGTTTCGATGATTTCTTAATTCAATATTTCGCCCAAAGCTAACACTATGACTGCATTTGACCTAAGCGCCGCGCAAACCGAATTGCACGGCAAAAATCCGCGCACTATTTTAAAAACCGCCTTTGCTAATTTTGACAACATCGCGATTTCGTTTAGCGGTGCCGAAGACGTGGTGTTAATCGACATGGCCTTGCAATTAGGTAAATCGGTGCAAGTGTTTTCCTTGGATACTGGACGTTTACATCCTGAAACTTATCGTTTTATTGAGCAAGTGCGTCAGCATTATCAAATTGAGATTGAGGTATTAAGCCCTGATCGTCAGCAATTAGATGCGTTTGTAAAACAAAAAGGTTTGTTCAGCTTTTATGAAGACGGTCATCAACAATGTTGCGGGATTCGTAAAGTAGAGCCTTTGCGTCGTCAATTGGCGGGATTAGACGCTTGGATTACCGGTCAACGTAAAGATCAAAGTCAGGATACTCGTGGCGATATTCCCGAAGTGCAGTTAGACACTGCATTTTCAACTGCCGATAAGCCATTGATTAAATTCAATCCATTGCTTAACTGGAGTTCTGCGCAAGTTTGGGATTACATCGAAGCTTATCAAGTACCGTTTAACAGCTTGCATAACCAAGGCTTTATCAGTATTGGTTGTGAGCCTTGTACCCGTCCGGTATTACCGAATCAGCATGAAAGAGCAGGGCGCTGGTGGTGGGAAGATGCCGCCAAAAAAGAATGTGGTTTGCACGGTGGCAACGTTAAAGGTAAATAATCCTGGCATAAAAAAAGCCCCACAATTTGAGCAAATTGTGGGGCTAGAGTATGCAGTACTATGAAAACTGCTTGCTTAACAAGGAGGTACAACGATAACGCTTAAAATCTTAGGCTTCGACAGAATCGGCAAAGTCCAGATTACTGATCAAAGAGGCTGCACCAAATAAGGTGGTGGAGATGATAAATGCGCCAGATACAAAGCCAAAAATACCAGTTACGAACAGTAAGCCCGTAGTAATGTCTCTAAATTTGTTTGATTGGTTCATCTGCTTTTCCTCTTTTTCAAATTAATCTCTTTAAGTTGTGTTTAGTTTAGTTGTTGTTCTTGATATTGACAATATAGCTAATCATTGATGAATTGTTTCTTATTGGTTAATAATTGCCGTGGATAAATTCAATAACATGCAGGTGTTTTGCCGCATCGTCGAGTTGGGCACTTTTTCAGCCGTTGCCAAAGAGTTGAAGTGCTCCAATATGATGATCAGTAAATACATGGCGCAGTTGGAAGCCTCGCTGGGGGTGATGTT
>JBJSYX010000307.1:0-4766 GCA_046090005.1 Methylomonas sp.
ACCAGCAGTGGTCATGAAATGTTGGATGAAGCAGCGATTGAAGCAGTTAAGAAATGGAAATTTATACCCGCTAAAAAAGGCGAAACCGCAGTAGCCAGCGCGGTCATTGTGCCAATTGTGTTTAGTTTGCGAGATTAACCCAGTTGGCATTATGCCGTAGGGTGGATTTTATGCGCCCTACGGCGCTATCAATAATTCTTATTAAAATCAGGAGATTTAAATGCCTCATCATATAGACCCGAACATCATCATTGATGCCACTCTCTACACATTACTTGGTTTTTCTGTGATTACTTGGATTTTGATTCTTTTCAAAATCTGGCAATTCGCTAAAACCGGCTATTACAACAAACAATACAGCGCCGCTTTTTGGGATGCCGCAGATCTTAAAGCCGCTGAAAATTTGCCTGCAGAAGTTGCTAAAGGCGCAAAAGCACGCGTTGCGCAAGCCGGTTTTGACTGGTTAGCGCAATTACGCCGGTCTGAAAAATCCGGTAGTTTGAAATTTCGTGGCGAGCCTAGCGATCTACTAGAACAAACTTTACGCAAACAAACCCAACAAGAACAAAACCGTATGGAAATCGGTTTAACCATGCTTGCCAGTATCGGCAGCACCGCACCTTTCGTCGGTTTGTTCGGTACCGTTTTAGGCATTATGCACGCCATGCACCAAATCAGCGCCAGTGGTTCATCGAGCTTAGAAGTGGTGGCAGGTCCTATTGGTGATGCCTTGATTGCTACTGCAATTGGTATCGCCGTTGCTGTACCAGCGGTTTTGGCTTACAACTTTTTCATCCGCCGCGCAAAACAACACAAAGCGTCATTAGAACACTTTGTAGACGGCTTTTTACACATTGCCTTCAGCGACAAATAACTAGGAGATTGAAATGGGTTTTAAAACTAGCTCTGATGACAACGAAGCAGTTAGTGAAATCAACGTCACCCCCTTAGTAGACGTGATGCTGGTGTTGGTAATTATTCTCCTCGTGACAGCACCGCTATTAACTCAATCGGTTAAAGTGACCTTACCGAAAACCGCGACAACAACACCAGACACCCAAAAACAACTCTTACAATTAGGCATTATGGGTACGGCTTGCGGCCCTGACACTAAAGCCGCGATTAACTTAAACAAAACAGCGATTAATGATCTGGAAACTTTAGAAACATCACTAAAACATGAATTAGAACAAAACCCAGAAGTTGTGGTTCATGTTCTGGCAGATCAAACCGTCAATTATGGTAAAGTCGCAGATGTTGTCGCCACCATCAAGCACGCAGGGATTTCTAAAATAGCATTTGTAAAAAAGGAACAATAACACTCTCAAAAGTTTTCATCGGGTTAGACTACGCTAACCCGATCCATCGGATACCTATCTCAAATCCCCAAAACACAGCCGCATGAAGCAAGCTATCGATTCCGCTAAAAACTCATCTGCAAACTCTAAACACTGGCTCGCTAAGTGGCCTTGGTTATTAGTCGTAACGGTTATCACTGGCGGCGTTGGCTATTGGGCATTACATAACAACGCCGATTCAAAACCGCGCGAAGGCAAATTCAAAGGCTTTAAAGGTGAAAAAGGCGAAAACCCAATCGTCACAGTTGCTGTTGCCAACAGCCAGCAAGGCGATATGCCGATTTATCTCAACGGCTTAGGTACGGTGACTGCATTGCATACCGTCACCGTGCGTTCTCGGGTTGATGGTGAACTGGTCAAAGTCGCATTCACCGAAGGCCAATTAGTTAAACAAGGCGATTTACTAGCAGAAATTGACCCTCGGCCCTTTCAAGTACAATTGCAACAAGCGCAAGGCCAGTTAATGCGCGACGAAGCCTTGTTAAAAAACGCCCAAATTGACGCTTCTCGCTACCAAACCCTGCTAGAACAAGACTCAATCGCTCCGCAACAAACCGCCACCCAAGCCGCGTTGGTTAAACAATATCAAGGTACGGTGGAAATTGATCGGGCTTTGGTCGATAACGCCAAATTACAACTCAGCTACGCTCACGTCACCGCCCCAGTTTCAGGTCGTATTGGTTTAAGACTGGTTGACCAAGGCAATATGATTCACAGCAGCGATGCCAATGGCTTAGCGGTCATCACCCAACTACAACCAATTAGTGTAGTGTTTACCTTACCGGAAGACCAAATCCCAGCCATCATGCAACGCTGGCATCGTGATAACAATATTAGCGTCGAAGCTTACGACCGCGCTGGCAATACCAAACTGGCTGACGGCAAATTACTGGCGGTTGATAACCAAATCGACACCACAACCGGCACTCTAAAACTAAAAGCCCAGTTTGATAACCAAGAACGCACTCTATTTTCAAACCAATTTGTCAATATAAAAATGAAGTTGGACACCTTACAAGGGGTGGTTCTGGCACCGAATTCAGCGATTCAGCACGGCGCTAATGGCGCTTTTGTCTATGTGGTCAAAGACGATCAAACTATTACCGTCAAAGCGATTAAAACCGCGGCCAGCGATGGCAATCACACCGTGATTAGCGAAGGTTTAAATGCTGATGAAAAACTGGTGATTGATGGTGCTGACAAACTCCGCGAAGGTAGCCAAGTTAATATTGCCGGTCAAACACCAACAGCCAATCCTGACGATGGCACCAAATCCGAATCTAAACGCCGCCGTCCACATTAGTTATGGCCGAAACCTTTAACAGCAGTTCCCGCTTCAACCCTTCCCGCCATTTTATCCAACGCCCAGTTGCCACCACTTTGTTAATGGTGGCCTTATTGCTGGCGGGTATTTTGGCTTATCGGCTGTTACCTATCTCGGCGCTACCGCAAGTTGATTATCCCACCATCCAAGTCACCACCCTTTATCCTGGCGCCAGTCCGGAGGTCATGACTTCAGCAATCACTGCGCCTTTGGAACGCCAATTTGGACAAATGCCGGGCTTGAAACAAATGTCATCGACCAGCTCAGGCGGCGCTTCGGTGATTACCTTACAGTTCAATCTCAAACTGGATTTGGATATTGCCGAGCAAACCGTGCAAGCAGCGATTAACGCAGCTAATAACTTTTTGCCCAATGACTTACCCATGCCGCCGATTTACAACAAGGTCAACCCTGCCGATGCGCCGATTTTGACCTTAGCGGTGAGTTCCAACAGCTTGCCACTGTCAAAAGTTGAAGATTTAGTCGATACCCGCCTCGCGCAAAAAATCGCCCAATTACCTGGGGTTGGTTTAGTCAGCATCAGTGGTGGCCAGCGGCCGGCAGTGCGGATTCAAGCCAACCACCAAGCGCTTGCCGCTTACGGTTTAAGTCTGGAAGATTTACGTTTAGCGATTGCCGCCGCCAACGTCAATCAACCCAAAGGTATGTTCGATGGACCATTAAAATCGGCGATTATCGACAATAACGATCAACTACGCTCGGCGGCTGAATACCGCGATTTAATAGTCGCCTATCGCAACGGTTCGCCGGTACGTTTAGGCGAAGTCGCCAACGCCGTTGATGCGGCGGAAAACGTTAAACTGGCAGCTTGGGCCAATCAAACCGCTGCGGTCATCGTCAACATCCAGCGCCAGCCCGGTGCTAATGTGATTGAAGTGGTAGACCGAATTAAAAACCTATTACCGCAACTCAAATCGGCGCTACCGTTATCCATTGAAGTGCTGCCATTAAGCAACCGCACTGTGACCATCCGCGCTTCGGTGCATGATGTGCAATTTGAATTGATGTTAGCGGTGGCCTTGGTGGTGATGGTGATTTTCCTGTTTTTACGCAATCTGCCCGCCACCCTCATTCCTAGCGTTGCTGTACCGTTATCGTTGATTGCGACGTTCGCGGTGATGTATCTGGCTGAATTCAGCATCAATAATCTGACTTTAATGGCCTTAACTATCGCCAGCGGTTTTGTGGTCGATGACGCGATTGTGGTGATTGAAAATATTTCCCGCTACATCGAACGCGGCGAATCGGCTTATAAAGCCGCTTTAAAAGGCTCCGAGCAAATTGGTTTTACCATTATTTCCCTGACTTTTTCACTGGTCGCGGTACTGATTCCGCTGTTGTTTATGGGCGATGTGGTTGGCCGATTATTTCGCGAATTTGCGATTACCTTGGCGGTATCAATTCTAATTTCGGCAGTCATTTCACTGACCTTAACTCCGATGATGTGCGCGAAAATGCTACGCCCGCATCAAGCAAATCATGACAATAAACCACAGTTTTTAGATCGTGTGATTGCCCGTTATGGACAGAGTTTAGAATGGGTTTTAGCCCGTCAATCACTGACTTTAGCCATCGCCATCGGCACCTTAATGTTAACCGTATTGCTATATCTGGCGATTCCTAAAGGTTTTTTCCCAATTCAAGATACCGGCTTGATTCAAGGCATTTCCGAAGCACCACCCAGCATTTCCTTTGCTGCGATGGCCGAACGGCAAAGGGCTTTAGCCGAGCAAATTCTCCAAGACCCAGCAGTGGATAATTTATCCTCGTTTATCGGTGTCGATGGCAGTAACGCTACCCTTAACAGCGGACGCTTGTTGATTAACCTCAAACCGCAAGCGCAACGTGGCGCAACCGCCAGCGAAGTGATTGAGCGCTTACGGCCCAAGCTTGCCGAAGTCAACGGCATCAAAGCGTATCTCCAACCGATTCAAGATTTAACCTTGGAAAACCGCATCAGCAAAACCCAGTTTCAATTTACCCTGCAAAGCATCGACTTTGCTGAATTATCCAAATGGACCCAAAAACTGGTCGAACGCTTACAAGACAGCACTGTCTTGCAA
>JBJSYX010000308.1:0-5454 GCA_046090005.1 Methylomonas sp.
TGAGGGTTTAAGCGGTCAGATTGACGGCAGCGAAAGCCAAGGCCAAATTAGCTTTAACAGCGAAAATATTGAAATCAACGCCCTTGATGTGTTTCGTAACAAACTATTTGTGCCGACTTTCAACGGCACAATTCACTGGCAACAAGATCAACAAAATTGGCAATTTACAACCGGAAGATTGGTTCTCGACAGTGCTGACTTTAAAACCAATAGTCGTTTTCAGCTGACCGTACCCAAAAACCACAGCACACCGAATTTGCATTTACTCACCCGTTTTGGCGAATTTCACGATATGAGTCAGATTCCGCAGTATTTGCCAGCCAAAATCATGAGTGCCGATGCGGTTGCTTGGTTGGACGATGCGTTTGTTGGCGGACAAATTGAACAAGGTGAAATAGTCGTCGATGGCAATCTCGATCAATTTCCTTTTAGTCATGGCGAAGGCCGCTTTGAAGCCTTATTCAGCATCAGCAATGGTGAAATGCAATTCAACGAAGATTGGCCGCATTTACAAGACTTATACGCCACCGTCGATTTCTTAGCTGAAAATCTCCAAGTTGCTATTCACGAAGGCCGCAGTGAAAACGTAAGTATAAAGCACGCGGTAGTCGGTATTAATGATGTTGCCAATAGTTCAGAAGTATTAGTAAACGGTGAATTACAAAGCCAAGTTAATAACGCCCTGCTATTCCTGCAAAAAAGCCCGCTACATAAGAACATTGATTCATTGGTAAAAATGGCTAAAAGCGAAGGCAATGCCCAAATTAGCTTGGACTTAAAACTGCCGTATGAAGAAAACGATCCCGTACACGCCAAAGTGGATGCCAATTTGAATAATGCTCGCATGACCTTAAAATCGGTCAACTTGGTTATCGAAAACATCAACGGCACTTTAACCTTCACCGAAGATAGCGTCAGCAGTAAAGGCTTAAAAGCCCAAACATTGGGTTATCCAATCCAAGCTGAAATGAGCGGTGACAATAACAACAGCCACTTACGAATCGATGGCAGCACCAGCTATAGCAATCTGCAAAAACAATTTAGCTTTCTGCCAACCGAAATGGCAAAAGGTAACTTTTATTACCAAGCTGATTTATTAATTCCCAATGGCGAAAACCAAACCAGTGTTTTAACCATTGATAGTCATCTGCAAGGATTAACCATTGCCGACAATGATTGGTTGGCAAAAACCGCCGATCAACAGCAACCACTACAGTTAGTATTTCAGTTTGATCATCAAAACTTACTGCCTCTAGCGGTGCAATATGGGACTAATCTGCACGCGGCTTTACTCATCGACAACCAGAAAACCAATCTTTATTCTGGCCATATTGTGATTGGCGGCAACCAAGCAAATAGCATTTATCAAGCCGGTCTAAAAGTCGAAATCAAACAGCCCAACTTCAAATTGGCTCAGGCCATATCGGCTTTCAATAACGGTGAAACTAACTGGCCTAAACTACGAGAAGTTTTGCTAGATACCGATCAACTGATTTGGCATGGCCAAAACTTGGGCAGCTTGCAATGCCACTTTCAACACAGTAATCAAGCTTGGCATGGGATTGTTTCCAGCGAAATAGCGAAAGGCCGGATTAGCTTGCCGGATCAACTCGGCGGGAGTGAACGGATTAAACTGGAAATGGATAACATCAATCTGTCGGCCATGAATTCGCTGGATTTGGATGCCGCTGAACAAGTTATTACCGAATTACCGTTAATCGACATCGATAGCCAGCAAGTCATGTGGCGCAATGTCAATCTTGGCAAACTCAAGTTACAAACCGAACGCTTAACTAACGGCATTCACTTCAAAAAAATCAAACTCAGCGGTGCCGGTAAAAATATCGACTTGACCGCACACTGGATTAAGCAATTAAACGGTACTAGCACCCAAATCAATGGCAATTTAAGTATGAATGGCTTTGGGCAGTTTTTAAGCCATCTCGGCTTTAGCGATGACTTTAAAGAAACCCATGCCGAACTGAATTTTAATGGCGGCTGGCTTGGTGCACCGCATCAATTTTCGTTGGCTAAGCTAAATGGCTTGTTACAAATCAAACTTAGCGAAGGCCGTATTTCGAGTATCGAACCGGGCTTTGGCCGCCTATTAGGTTTGTTGGCGATGGAACAATGGGTAAAACGTTTAAGCCTCGATTTTAGTGACATTTACCGTCAAGGTCTGGCATTTGATGAGATCACTGGTAGCCTTAAAATCAATAACGGCATCGCTTACACCGACAATCTTTTGGTTGATGCAGTGTCGGCAAAAATGAAAATCATTGGCACCGCCAATCTAATCGATAAAAGCTTGGACAATCGCATTGCCGTGATTCCCAAGAGTTCCGACGCTTTGCCCATTGCTGGTACAATCGTCGGCGGTATCGCGGCGGTTGTCACCGAGGTACTTACCAATAATTACCAAGAGGGTTACTTCTTTGGCTCTGAATATAAAGTCACGGGGCATTGGGGTGATCTTGATGTGGTCCCAGTGCGAGATCATGATGGATTAGTGAATAAAACTTGGCACGGTTTGACCGACTTTAATTGGCTGAAATAACAAACCTTTTTACCGTTATCATTTATAGAGAATACCCATGACGATATGCGCCGCCATTCAAATGGCTTCTGGCCCTCAAGTAAGCGCCAACCTCCTCGAAGCTGAAAAACTGATCGCTGAAGCCGCCAAAGCGGGCGCTAAACTGGTGGCATTACCAGAAAACTTTGCCATCATGGGCATGAATGAATTCGACAAAGTCAAAGTCGGTGAACAAGACGGCACCGGCCCAATCCAAGACTTTTTATCCAATATCGCTAAAAAATACAGCGTCTGGGTGGTCGGCGGCACCATTCCGATTTTTGGCGACAATCCAAACAAAGTTCGCGCCGCTTGCTTAGTCATCAACGACCAAGGCCAACGCGTTGCTCGTTACGACAAAGTCCATTTATTCGATGTTAGCGTGCCAGACAGCGGTGAAGAATACCGCGAATCTGACTCCATCGAAGCGGGGATTGATTCTTGTGTGGTTGACACACCGTTTGGCAAATTGGGCATCGCGGTCTGTTATGACCTACGTTTTCCTGAGTTTTTCCGTCCAAACACGCGTCGCGATTTAGACATTATCGTTATCCCTTCGGCATTCACCGCCAAAACCGGCGCCGCGCATTGGGAAGTATTATTAAGAGCCCGAGCGATTGAAAACTTGAGCTACGTCATCGCGCCAAACCAAGGTGGTTTCCACAAAAATGGCCGCCAAACCTTCGGTCACAGCATGATTGTTGATCCTTGGGGCGTAGTTTTGGATTGCTACAAAACCGGAGCCGGCTTTGTTAGTGGCGACATTGATAAAGTGCGTTTAGAAAAAACCCGCGCCTCTTTTCCTGTGCTTGAGCATCGCCGTTATTTTTGCGAGTAATCATTATGCGTAAAACCACCGCCTTGACTCTGCCTTGTTTAAGTTTGTTGCTGGTCGCTTGTGCTGATAGTCCTGATAAATATCGCGATATTAAGCATTTAGAAATGCCGCCGACATTAGCGATTGAACGCAACACCAGTACACCGGTTAAATCCTCTCGTAGCAGTTCCACAACATCGACTGCCAACACTAGTGAAACCAACTCGAAACCTGCGAGTGATTTAGATAAATTGATTTATCTCGCTGGTGATGACCAACATCCGGTATTGCAACTAAAAACTCGCTTTGAACGTGGCTGGGATTTAATTAATCATGGTTTGCAATTAGCTGATATTGAAGTGATTGATAAAAATCACGATGAAGGCAAAATTCGGGTGCGCTATGTAGCCGATCAAGCCAGTAAAGGTCGAGGCTTTGTCAGCTCTGTCACTTCATTCTTTACCGATAAATTTGCTGATACTGAATACACGCTGACATTAGATAAAGACAGTAGAATCACTGGTGTTCATATTGATAAAGTGACTTCTGGCGAAAACGATGCGGAAAGTTTTAACAACAATGACGCCAAAGCACTCGCCACTTTGTTACAAAAAACCATTAAGACTGATTTAGAGAAATAAATCGGCCTCAAAATAACTCCCGCAGTTGCGGGAGTTATCAGCTGCCACTATTTACTTAGCGGCAGTCTTGCCATACAAAGCATACGCTCCAAACCGCATTTGATGGGCTCTGCCCAATTTTTCCTTAGTAAAATCAATCGAGAATTGCTCAGTCAAATGCTGACCATCCCAACTATAGGCTTTGAAAAATTGCTCATTATCCGCGCCTTTTTTGTCCCAATTCGCCAACAAAGACGAGGTGTAATACAAGCGTTTACCATCCCAACTTGAAGACACCATATTCACTTGAGCACCAATTTTTTGCTCGAAGACTTGTTTAGGTTGCAATGGATCGCTGATGTCGAAAGCACGAGTTTTGCCATCCATAAAAGTGTTAACCCACAAGGTTTTGTCATCGCTGGAAATTGAAATATCAACAGGCAACGGCACTTTGCTTGGCTCACCAATATCCGCCACGTCTTTAGCTTGCCATTCGCCTTGTTGGTCTTGATGGATTAGCCAGATTTTTGAAGTCAACGCGGTAGTTGTAAAACAGTAATTATGTTCTTCCGCCCAAGCACAACGGATTTCCAACGGCGCACCAGGCACATCAAAAACTTTTTTCGGTTGGCGGGTGTGTAAATCCCATTGCACGACAGTGCTACCAAAGCGCTTCATCGCTTCAGCATCACCCAACATTTTGCCGAAATCCATCATGTAGTTTGACCAACCGGTAAACGATGAGGTCAGCATCAAATTTTTACGTGGCAACGCGCGAACATCGTAGTTATAACCATCGGCATATTTACCCGACTTAATCGCACCTTGTAGATTGCTATCGGTCGGCAACCAATAGGTAGCAATGTAATCACCGGCATTGCTGTATTCGACAATCGCGGTGCGGCCGCCGTGGTCTTTATTATTCGATAAACCAGTAATCAACATCCGTCCCGGCAAGGCATACATACTATGTGGCCCAACGACACCGCCGCTTTTAGCAACGAAATCAGTAATGGTTTTAGTTAATTTAGGTTTGGCCGGATCGCTGGCAACATCAAAAATAAAGATTTTGCTGCTATCCAAACCGCCTGCCCATAAGAATTTACGGTCATCGGTGAAATCCGAATGGTGGGCTTCATTACGGCCACCGACTGACAAACTGTTAATTACTTTGCCGTATTGGGCTGATTGTGGATTAACCGCAACGGTGACTAATTTATCCTGTTCATCACCCACGCCTTCCGCACCTAAAGTCCAGATGTAAACAAAGTCTTCTTGGCCGGTGATTTTCGCCATATACGGCGAGGCACAGGTTTCGTCTGCCAATGCAGACAAACTGCTGAAACTGAGTAAAAAGGCTGCGCTAAAGGCAGTTAATTTGTTGGTCATAGCTACTCTCCCCCGAGTGTGTTTGTGGTTATTAATTATGTTACTTTGAACGG
>JBJSYX010000309.1:0-2563 GCA_046090005.1 Methylomonas sp.
CCCTTAACACAGAAAATTTGCAACAAAAACAAAGCCAAGTTCAGGATACGGCTAAATTATTAGAAGACATTCCTGGCGTAACAGTTCAGGCCAATGGTGGTGTTTCATCGTTACCTGTTATCCGAGGCTTGAATGATGATCGAGTCAATGTCGAAGTCGATGGCATGACCATTGCCGCAGCCTGCGGCAATCACATGAATCCGCCTTTGTCTTATATCGACCGTACCAACGTTGGCAAAATTGATGTCTTTCAAAGTGTAACCCCAGTTAGCTTGGGTGGAGACAGCATTGGCGGCACGATTGTGGTGCAATCAGCTGATCCAGTATTTGCTGAAGCTGGTAAAGGTGTCTTGATAGATGGGCAATTATCTGGGTTTTATCGCAGCAACGGAGACTCATTTGGTGGCAGTATAACCGCAGGGATTGCCAATCAAAATGCCCGTTTGGAATACACGGGGGCACATAGTGAAAGCCAAAATTATAATGATGGTAATGGTAAAGTTATCGAATCCACCGCTTATGAGAACCAAAATCATGCGGTCAAACTCGCTTATAAACTGGATAACCATCTGTTTGAATTCAAAGGTGGTCAGCAACACATTCCACTCCAAGGCTTTCCCAATCAGCGTATGGATATGCTGAAAAATGACAGTATTTTTGGCAATCTGCATTACAAAGGCGACTACGACTGGGGTAAGTTAGATGGCAAGCTATTTCTGGAAAATACTACCCATTTCATGGATATTGGCTATGACAAATTATTCCCGCAACCAACAGGTACATCGCATTCAAGAATGCCGATGGATGTTCGTGGACAAAACCTAGGCTATAAATTACAAGCTGAAATACCCTTCGGCCAACACGATACATTAAGAGTCGGCAACGAATTCCATGCCAACAAACTGAATGAATGGTGGGATCCTGTCGCGCCAAACTGGGGGCCGATTTACAACGCTTGGGGCGGCATGTGGCCTGATCCATTTCAAAATCTCAATAACGCCACTCGCGATAGGTTGGGAACCTTTGTTGAATGGGAAGCCAACTGGACGCCTGAATTGAAATCTTTACTCGGTTTGCGCTATGACCATACAGTCACAGATGCGGGTAATGTCCATGGCTATTACAATGCTGGCGTCGTTAATTCACTGAACAGAGCGAATCTTCCTATTGCGATGCTCCCACCTCCTGTGGCATCTAACTATTGGACTCAAGGCCGCTACGATTCTGCAGTAAAGGCGCTTAACGAAGCCTCTACTTGGAATGGCATGAGCCATGAACGTAATTTCGATACCTTCGATATTTCTGCCTTACTCCAATACACACCAAATCGTAATAGCCAATATGAATTTGGTTATGCGCGTAAAAATCGCGCCCCAGGTATTTATGATTTATATCCTTGGAGCACTTCGGCAATGATGATGTCGATGATGGGAAGTTTCGGTGATGGTAATGGCTATGTTGGCAATATCAATCTTAAAGAAGAAACAGCCCATAACATCAGCTTTACTGCTGAATTTCATGATGCAGCCAACGAAAGCTGGCAAATTAAAGCCACACCTTATTTCAGTTATGTTGAAAACTTTATTGATGTCGATCGCTGTGGCACAGGCAATGCAAACTGTAGCGTATCAGCTGCACATAGTTACGGTATGCAGCCAACGAATGGTTTTTATTTCCTAAGCATGAATAACCACGATGCCCGCTTATGGGGTGCTGATATGAGCGCTAGAACGGACCTATTTAAAGATCCAACATTAGGTAGCTTTGGCGCACGCACTGTCATGAGTTATGTTCGCGGTGAACGCATGGATGGCGGCAATCTCTATCACATGATGCCGTTTAACGCAAAACTAGCACTAGATCATAAAAAAGAAGGCTGGCGTAACAGTGTTGAAATGCAATTTGTCGATGGCAAATCGGATGTGCAAAAAATCCGAAACGAACTGACCACACCAGCATACATTTTGTTAAATGCTCGCACTGGCTACACTTATCAAAATCTAACTATTGATGTCGGTTTAGACAACATTTTGGATAAGCAGTACTACCATCCATTAGCAGGAGTAAATGCAGGCGATTATTACGCTATGAGTATTACTTTCCCTGATCCAGGATATACCAATAACCGCAATTTACCGGGCATGGGGCGTTCGGCATTTATAGGCTTTACACTCAAATACTGATCATCACCTTTGATATTGATGCTACCTAGCCGGTAGCATCAATATCACACATAACAGAAAATTATTTACTCAGCTCACAAACTAATCTAAGTATTCGCGCACCCTACTCTGCCGCCAAATATTGACTAGACCCAACAGGCGCTTCGTAACTGACACCTTCTCTAAAATATTGATTTGGATTAGCCGCAATCTCACGCGCCGCTAGAAATTGGGCGTAATAGTTACGCGAGGCAAAACCAAACGCGGGGCCGTCGTAGTTATCTACAATCCGATTAAAATCATTACCCACGGTATTTTGCGCTCGCTTCATACCACCAATACCGTGATTGTAAGAAGTCACTGCCGCTGGCCAATCGCCTAATTTGCCATAGGCATAACTC